>JANXOO010001216.1 GCA_025353525.1 Schlesneria sp.
CCGGATTGCTTCGAGCTCTTGAGGGGCGCGAAGCTTGAAGCCTATCTCCGTAACGTAGGCCCCATGACGCAGCCGATGTACGAAGTCGTGGTGATGGAACCGACCGTGATTGCTCGAGAAGGTAACGAGAAGGCCACCGTCGAACTCACTATCGTTGACGGATTACAGCGCAAGCAGATGCTCGATGGCGTCAAATACGTCTTCGACAACAGCCGCGACATGCCCGGGAAACCCCACGAAATCGAGTTTGAGGATCGAGTCGAATGGCTGCGATTGAAATTGCAAAAAGGAATTACCGTCACCAGGGTTGAAGAACCAAAAAAATTACTGTGACAGAAGAAGTATTACGCGGCTTCCTGCACGGATGTTTCATCCTCGCCGGGGAACTCGGTCGAGATTGTGCCGACTGTTGCTTTGGGTCTGTGGACCACGTTCCAGGCGAGCCCGGTTCGTTCCATCACAGCGATGATCCAGTAGGTCATGTCAAATTCCCACCACTGGTGACCGTGTTGAGCCAGCCGAGGATAGGCGTGGTGGTTGTTGTGCCAACCCTCGCCAAACGCCAGCGCCCCTACCCACCACAAGTTGCGGCTGTTGTCGCGCGTTTCGTAGTTGCGGTAACCCCACATATGCGACGCCGAATTAACGGCCCAGGTGACGTGCAGCATGTAAACAAGGCGCGCAAACATCCCCCAAAGGACAAACGATGTGCCCGTTCTGAGATCCCACATCAGCCATCCGGCACAGAAGAAAATCGTGCCCAGTGCTACATGCCACCACAGAAATGTGCGGTCCAGCAGTCGCAACGAACGATCTCGCATCAGATCGGGAGCATACGTGCGATAGAGCGACGCCCAATGTTGTGTGCCGTTGTTCGGAAGCATCCACAGGATGTGACTCCACCACGCTCCGTCTTTGGGTGAATGAGGGTCATGTTCCTGATCGCTGAACCGATGGTGCTTCCGGTGTGCCGAGACCCACATGATTGGTGGGCCTTCTCCAGCCAACGTCCCGCAAAGCGCCAGAAACCATCGAATCGGGCGAAAGGTGTCGAATCCGGAATGAGTCAAAAGTCTGTGAAAGCCAAGGCAAACACCCAGACTGCCCGTCACCCAACTCATCACCATAAACAACCACAGTCCGTACCAGGTGAAGTAGAACGGGGCGGCCAGGGCGATCAAATGGACTGAACCGAGCCAGATCGTGGCAGACCACTCGAGGCCGCGATCCCAGCGGCCTTTGGGTACAATCGGGACCTCGTCAGTCTGTTTCTGCACTTCAACGACTGTTTGCACCGAAATTTTTCCTTACACGAGTCTTTCGATCTACGATGAAAATGAATTTCCAGCGGGTGGAATACTGATATTTAAAGCTTGAAATCAGCACCTGATCATGGCTGCCGCGCCGCCAAGGGCTGAAAACCTAGCGAGTAATCGATTTTGTTGCGACCCCAGAATCAAAATTCGCTAAAGAATTGTGACAAAGCAACTTGCGGATACAACAGCCAGCGGGCAAATTCCGGATCGCGAAACCGGAAACAGCTGGTAATTCGTTGCCCTTCTCTTTAACTGATCCGCCGATTGTGAAATACTCAGGCGACCGGCCGGAAAGCAAGGAAATAAGGGGGCAGGCACCTGGAGGACCCCCGGCGCGCCGGGGTCCGCGTTTTTCCGCCGGTCTATTGACCGCTACCCGTCAACTTAAGCTGTGAGCGGCCAGAATTGAGGCCTTTGCTGACGCCATTTTCAAGCTTTCAGGAACGTCTTTGATGTCCAAACCGATCGAATTCCCTGGCGAAGACCGTTCAAACGAGGCGCGTCGGGTCGTTGCCGAATGCGAACCTGTGGCGCTCCGCACGTATACACCGACACAAGCGGTATTTGCAAAATCCGGGGGCGTCTTCCATTGGACGCCCGAAGGTCGCAAGCTGTTTGACTTTTCTTCGGGGGTTCTCGTGGCCAATCTGGGACACAATCCCCGCCGCTGGATGCGGCAGTTCGGTCAATATATGGGATGGTCACCCGATCTGTTTGACACCCCGACTGTCACGCCCCACGAATATTTCACAGCCGTGACTTTGACTGCGTACAACGGCATCACCAGCGTGGAAATACAGGCCGTACAGCGTCTGCTGGCGAATTTGAAAAAGTCATCCGGCAGCGATCGATTGAACACGATTGTCTGGGCGGCATCGGGTTCCGAAGCTGTCCACAAAGCCCTGTGGGCCAGTGTGTCACGAAACCCTGGCCGCAACCTCATTCTTGCAACCCGCTTCGGCTTTCATGGCAAGAAAGGGTTGGCCAACGCAGTGACCGGTTCCGAAAAGGATGCCGAACGCGATTCTCGCGTCAAATTTTTCGGCTTTCCGATGGACGAAATTGCTGACGCCGGTTTCGATCCTGATTCGGTCGACCTGAAGAAATATCGACACGAACTGGATGAACTCTGGCAGCAACATGGCCAGCAGATCTCGTGTCTGATCACGGAACCGTATCTCGGCGGCGGAGGCAGTTTTCATCCACCTGCGGCCTACCATCAGATGTTGCAACAGTTCTGCCGCGAACATGATATTCTGTTCATCTTTGATGAAGTTCAGGCCAATTTCGGTCGTACAGGCAGGATGTATGCCTTCGAAGCGTATGGCGTTGAACCCGATATGGTGGTGCTTGGAAAGGGGTTGGGGAACGGTGTTCCCGTGGCGGCAGTCGCCTCGCGCTCGGATATCTTTGCAACGATGAAATTCGGCGAAGCGTCAGATACGTGGAGCGCCAATCCGTTGTCGTGCGCCGCAGTGCTGGCGACGCTGGACGAATTTGAATCGACGGACGTACTGGCTCATACGCGAACTCTGACACCCGTCTTTCTGAAGGGGCTCAACCGACTGAAATCAACCGGGCTGATTGGACACGTTCGAGGTGAAGGGCTGGTTTTCGGGATCGAATGCGTCTCGACCGGAAACCTGACAGCGAACGAAGTCGCCGCAAAGATCGTGGAATCCGGTTACATCGGGAACGGAGTCACAGGCATTCACCTGCTGGGGGCATTAGCGGGGAAAGTTCTGCGAGTCAGTCCACCACTGACAATCACTCTCGATCAAGCCAATGAATCGTTGGAACTGCTCTGTGAACTCGTCATGAAGCTGGCGAACGTAATTCGCTGAAGTTTGCACCGGATTCGAGTCCCCAGTCGGCTTAATATGCATAGCACGCTTCGAATGCGTCGGTTGCCGCTCGTTCGCCGCTCGCAATCGCGTCAGGTATCCCGACTCCACGGCATGCGATTCCGGCCAATGCGAATCGGGGATGCTGCCGCACCAGTTCTTCAATTCTGGCGACCAGTTCGAGATGTCCGACGTGGTACTGGGGCATCGCCCGCTGGTAGCGAAAAACGCGAACGAAATCGGGTTCGCCGCCGACTCCTAACGTTTCGGAAAGTTCGTCGCGGACAATCCCGATCAGATTCTCATTTGACTCTTGAAGCAGTTCGGGTTGCATCGCACCTCCAACAAATGTCCGCAACAGCACTCGATCAGAGGGTGCGCGATCGGGAAATTTTCGACTTGAGAATGACACCGCAAGAATTCGGCGATTTTCAATGTGCGGGATCACCAACCCGAACGATTGCAACGGGTTGCCAATGTCGGACAGTCGATGTCCGGAAACGACGATGGCACTTGATGCGTAGTCAATTTTTCGCAATTCCTGGCTTAGTCGGGCATCGAGAGACTCGAGTATCCCGGCAACCCTGTCGCCCGTTGCAGCAACGATCACACTGTCGAATTGTTCCTGATGGCCGTCTGCGAATGTCAGGTTGTATCGGTGAGAAACGGGTTTCAGTGTGGAATCGTCAGACCGGCTTATGGCACTGATCGACGCGATTTCTGTGTTCAATCGGACGATGCAACTTGAATTGATCCGAGTCCACAGCGCGTTAACAAGTTCTTCCATGCCTCCCTTCAGTCCGGCGAACAGGCCATACCGAGCTCCGCTCGACTGATCCCGCAGTCCGGCATTCCGTCTTGTTCCGGCGACCGGTTCCACGTTGGCAGCGGATTGCTCGGGTTCCACCTTTTGAAGATGACGTGAGGCCCGGATGATGCTGCCGAATTCACGCTCCATTTCCAGGAATCGGGGTAGTGTCGCAGCAAGGCTCAGG
>JANXOO010001217.1 GCA_025353525.1 Schlesneria sp.
GAACATCAACAGGAAATTCCCGGCCAGGACAAGCATGCACATCGAAAAGACGAACAGCGACATCGAGGCAAAGAAACGCGGATAACCCGGATCACCCTTCATATAACCGCTGGCAAAGATCGCAACGAGCAAGCTGACCGATGTCACCATCGTCAGCATCAACGCCGTCATCGCGTCAGCACGCAGCGCAATGGGAATATCCAGGGTTGTACCGATCCTGATCCATTGATAGACGTTCGTCACGACCGAATGGCTTGATTCATGCTCACCGTGACCGAACCCCTGTGGGACGATGATCATCAGAAGATACAGAGAAGCGGCCAAAGAGACCGCAAGGCCCAAAACCAAAGGACGATGGGCGTACGCGCGCCGCACGACATGTCCGACCAGCACGATCCACAGGCACGCCAACAGGGGCGCGGCCGGGATCAGCCAGAGTACGTTGTCTTTCAGCCATTCAGTCACGGTCAGCTCCGGGAATTCTCGTTCGGCAATTTCAAGTCAGTCACAAAAGCCCATTACTAAATCGTTCCGCCCGGCGATTTTGGCATTCGGCCGGCGGGTGTCAAATGCGGCATGTCTGCGTTCGGATCGACGGTCGTCGCAATCATCGGGGGCTGGTCATTCGTTCCCGAAAAGACCGGCAAATCGTCTTCGCCCAGTTTGCCCCACAAAAAGACATCCAGTGATTTTCGACGCTGGTAGAGCGACAGAATCAGCGAGAGTGCCAGCCCCGCTTCGCACGCCGCAATCGTCAGTACGAAGATCGTGAAGACCTGTCCCTGAGGGTTGCCGTGGTAGCGACTGAACGCGGTCAGATTGACGGAAACACCGTGAAGCATCAGTTCGGCCGACAACATGATCATGATCAGATTGCGGCGCGTCATAAAACCGATCATCCCAAGGATAAAAAGCGTCGCTCCGACGACCAGTTGACTCTCTAAAGCATTCGTGGTCATAGTGTTCCCTGAGACCTCCGCGGTGCGATGGCAATCGCACCAATCGTCGTGATCAACAATACGGTTCCCGCTAATTCCACGGAAAACAGATAGTCGCCAAACAACGAGCGACCCAAAACTCGCAACGAACCGATTTCATGCGGATTGTCAGCGGCGGCCTGACTGAGCGGATTTGGCAGCATGCCTTCCGGAAGCGAGACAAACTGCCCCGGAAGAGCGGTGTCGGCAGTATTTTTCCCGTCGATGCCACCCCATTCCTGAAGTGTGAACAACAATGCCCCAAGCAGAATAAACGCTGCCAGCGATGCCACTGCGGGCTGAAACGGCTGGCGATCATAGTTTGATTTCGTCCCGGACTGTTGTGCCAGCATGATCACGAACAGGAATGTCACGATGATCGCCCCGGCGTACACGATGATCGTCGCAGCAGCCAGAAACGGAGCTGAATTCAGCAAAAACAGACCGCAGACGGCCAATGTCACCAGTGCAAACCAAAGGGCCGAATAGACCGGATTACTGTCAGTGATCATCAGCGCCGCGCTGAACACTGCCATCGCCGCGAACAGGAAAAACAGGCCATTACGAACGATGTCGCCCGCTGGCGGCAACAGCATTATTTGCATCATCAATACGGCCGCCAAC
>JANXOO010001224.1 GCA_025353525.1 Schlesneria sp.
CGCGCCGGGGGTCTTCCTGGGTACCTGTCCCCGCGTTTCAACGACCGCGAGAGGTATGACAGTCATGCGACTCGGGATTTTCGGAGGGACTTTCGATCCTGTGCACTACGGGCACCTGATCCTGGCCGAACAATGTCGTGAACAGTGTCGGCTGGATGAGGTCTGGTTTGTTCCCGCCGCACAACCGCCTCACAAGTTGAATTCGACGATTACTTCCGCGAAAGATCGCTGTGAAATGATCGGGTTTGCCATTGCAGGCCACCCCGCATTTCGATTGAGCCCCATCGAACTCGAACGAGCCGGACCGTCATTTACCGTGACGACGCTCGAACAACTGCGGATGGAAGACACCTCCCGCGAACTCTTCCTGTTGATCGGAGCAGACTCGTTACGCGATCTGCCCGGATGGCGAGAACCGTCGCGGATTCTGGAACTGGCCACCGTCGTTGCCGTCAACCGCGGTGATCGGCCGCTGCCCGACCGGACGAAACTTAATTCAGTTCTCGGCCCCCTGGCCGATTCTCGAATCATGACCATTTCCATGCCGGCGGTTGATTTGTCGTCGACCGAAATTCGCAGTCGAATTTCTGCCGGACACAGCATAAGATACCTCGTGCCGCGGGCTGTCGAGGCATATATCCGGAGTCAGGGTCTGTTTGATGCAAAAGTGAGGAGCTAGTCGATGAGCTACGGTGATCCGAGGTATGGAAACCAATACCGAAACGATGGTGGAAATGGAAGCGGGGCCGGAATCGGACTGGCTGTGCGAATGATCCCGATTCTGATTGGTGTCGTGGCCATCGGTTCTACGATGGTACGCGGCTGTCAGCAGGGACCATTCGGTCGCGTCCAGGTCGTCGCCATCAATCCGGCACAAGAAGCGCAACTTGGATTGCAAGCATTCCAGGAAACGCTGGAACATGCGCGTGTCGTCAAAGGCGGACCAGCCGTCGAAGCGGTCCGCACTGTGGCAAAACGATTAATTCGAGCCACCCAGGATCCCGGATTTCAGCAACTGATCGGAACGCCGATTCCGGATTTCAAATGGGAACTGGAAGTCGTCGACGACAAACAGGTCAACGCCTTCTGTCTTCCCGGCGGAAAAATCGTCGTCTATACGGCAATCCTTCCAGTGGCCGAAACCGACGCGGGCCTGGCAACGGTGATCGGTCATGAGATCTCGCACGCGCTGGCACACCACGGGGCCGAGCGAATGGCGCAGCAACAAATGGTTCAGGTGGGGCTGACATCCGCCGGAGCATCAATGGGAGACATGGACGCGGGCAAGCGGCAGCAATTGCTTACAGTCCTGAACGCGGGAGCGAAGTACGGTATCCTCAGTTACAGCCGCAGCCACGAATCCGAGGCAGACCACATGGGATTGCTGTTAATGGCCGCCGCCGGATACGACCCCGAAGAGACCGTTCGATTCTGGCAACGAATGACCGAAGCGACGAGCGGAGGAAAGGCTCCTCCGGAATTTATGTCAACTCATCCCAGTCATACGACGCGTATTCGCGATTTGACAGAATGGATTCCCACAGCAAAGCCGCTTTTCGATAACAGTCAGTCCAAATCGGCCACTGAAGTTCTTCCGGCATTCCGGTAACGATTCAGTCTGACAAAATCCCGGCGCTGGCGTCGCTCGCAGTTCGTCGTAAGTTCGACACCAGAGTCAGTTTGTGCATGGTGCGATTCGCTTCGATGCAATTCGCCCCTTGAAAATGACCCCACATCCCGTTTTGCGAAGTACGACAAGCATGCACCGAAATCAAAATGGCTGGTCAGTCACACTGCACGCGGCGACTGCCGTTCTCGTGATCGCAATGACAGGTTGCGGTTCAGCAAAACCGGTGCCAGCGCCGACATCAACCACGACAAAAGCGACTGCAGCCGCACTCGACTCCGCAACCTCCACTTCGAATCTGCCCGCCGCGAAGCCGTTGGTCGCGACCGCCTCGGAAGGGACAGCAGCAGCGACGTTTGAACAGACGCTGGTCGCGTTCCAACAAGGACGACTGGACACCGCATTCGATTTCCTGCCCCCTTCGTTTCAGGCAGACATTAATGACATCGTTCACGAATTTGCTGATAAAATGGACGCAGAACTCTGGTCAAAGTCGTTTGCTACGGTGGCGAAACTCGGCCAACTTCTCAAGGCCAGGAAGGTGTCGTTCCAGAATCTGGATATGTTAAAACGAGCGGCTCAATTCAAGTCGATCGAACCGCACTGGGACGGGATTGCGACGATTATTACCGACGCGGCGACCAGCGAAGTGGCGAATTTATCGCAACTGAAGCAATCGGACGTGCGACGATTGCTGGTCTCGGCCAGTCAACTGACGACTGGCATGCCACTTCCGAGCTTTGGTGATGTACAGGTCTCGGCCAGGAATGTGAATGACGATTCAACGACGCTGTCCTACCGCGAATCGAAAGATTCGCCGGCAAATGATGTCGAATTTGTCCGAATTGAAGGGAAATGGTTGCCGAAAACCATTGCGACGAGCTGGGCCGGTTGGATGGCTGAGGCGCGCAAGACCCTTTCAGAACTTCCCGATCGGGTTTCTTCCGTAAAACCGCAACTGCTGACAAAGCTCGACACGATCGACGGGATGCTCGACCAGGTGAAGGGGACGAAAACACCGGAAGAATTCTCACAAGCGATTCTCCCGTTGTTCTTCACGATCATGCTGGAAGGACAAATGGCACAACAGTCGTTGCGAGACGCCTCGATCGGCACTCGCAAGGGAAACGCCGTGCATTGCAACATTAATCGCGAGCTCTCTGATGCGGAACAGACGCAGCTCAAGGACGCAATCATCGCCGCGACCGGGAATTCAAACGTCGATTACGAAATGATCCCGAACGAGGGTAAGACCCGTTGCCGATTCACACCGATTCACGACATCGACACAGTCGTTGTCGCCGTCACCGCACATTTCGACGGTGCGACGGTGCGTTTCGACAACGCAACCAAATCGATTGAGGTCGAATTGAAATAGTGCTCTTCACGAAAATCTGTGGGTGGAAACAAGAGACTAATGGGGACCCGGATGGGGTTTCTGAGGGAAGACAAGGCAAACGAATGAATGTTGCTCGCGATGGTCAACATCGCTCAGTCCGACGCTGAACGCGTCACAGAGAGTAGCCGGGCGTCAGAGCGAAGCGTCGACCCCGGTCACCCCCCCCCCTCATCTCATCGCACCTCGAAGAGAGGACAGAACCAAACCGTCGGATGTCGTCCCGACGAGGCAAGCGGCGTCAGGCCAACGTACTCGGAATTGTCGGAGTTGAACTCGCGCAATGTTCACTTTATGACGATTCGTCGCCGTGGTTCTGCCATCCTGAAGCGATTGGAACAGATACTGAAGTGCGACTGGAAACCCGCGACCATCGACATTCCCAAGCGTCGTCACAAACGCATTCAATATCTCGATGAGACGATTCAACTGGATGACTATGAAGGAACGTTGCGACAGATCGCCGTGACCGGTTTTGGACGCGAGAAAACAACTCTGTTTCTGACCAATCATCTCGATGCGTCGCCGCGAGAAATGATCATGAACTACGCCCGACGGAATGGAATCGAAGACGGATTAGGGACCGGCGCATCATTTACTGTCGGAACCATTTTAGCTGAAACTGACTGAATCGCTCTGCGATATGCTGCAGAGAAATGCGAAGATTTTTTACCACAGAGACGCCGAGGCACAGAGAAGGAAGGAGAAGAGGCACGTTACGAGGGTGCTCCGAGAGACTGACCGGGGTTTCTCGTTTCTTCGTTCGTGCATGGAATTTATTGGGGAGTCATTTTTTTTCTTGTCTCCTCTGTGTCTTGTGGTTCACTCTTTAATTCGTGTTCTTTGTGTTGGTGTGGGCGTTTGTTTCAGGACGAGGAATTCGTTATTGGTCTTTGACATGTGGCCAGACGCAGCGACGTGGCGGCTCGGTCGGAGCCTCGCCCTGACTTCTTGGCACATTTCTTAGGCACATTTTTTTGCGACTTTATTTAATTTGAGTTGATGCCGGAGCGCCGCGACTCTCGCTCCGTCGATCATAAGTTGTAATTTTTCCCAGCCACGCCAGAGCACGATCCATCCCGGCGGTGGACCGGTCTTGCGACCCGAGTGCCCCCCCAAACGGGCCAATGCCATGTAGAATTCGTGTTGAGTCCAATTGGGTCGAGATTCGCGATGACGCCACAATGAGAGGACTTCAATATACTCGTCGTCGATTTGTTCGCTCGCCAAGCGGGTGTGCGCGTGGGGATTGCGTCCGGCATCGCGCAAGGCCAATAGCGTCAACGCGAGGATACTCAGAA
>JANXOO010000117.1 GCA_025353525.1 Schlesneria sp.
TCCTCGAACCTGAGGGACGAAATACCCGGGAATTCTACTGCAACGGAATTTCTACCAGTCTGCCGCGCGATGTTCAGGATGAACTGGTGCGATCGATCAAAGGGCTCGAACACGCCGAGATCATGCGTTACGGTTACGCAGTCGAATACGACTTTGCACCTCCGACGCAGCTCAGGTCATCGCTGGAAACGAAGCGGGTCAACGGACTTTATTTTGCCGGTCAGATCAATGGAACGACGGGCTATGAAGAGGCCGCCGGGCAGGGTTTGCTCGGCGGAATCAACGCAGCTCTCAAGTTGGCCAGCCAACCGCCCCTGGTCATTGATCGCAGCCAGGGTTATCTCGGTGTGCTGATTGACGATCTGGTGACAAAAGGTGTCGACGAACCGTATCGGATGTTTACGTCGCGATCCGAGTACCGTCTGCTGTTGCGACAGGACAATGCTGACCGCCGATTGACTGAGGTTGGCTGGCGGATCGGTCTGGTCGATTCCGATCGCTGGCAGCGATTTGAAAAACATGAAGCCGATATAGAAATTGCATGCACACTGGTTGAGCAACTGCGACATCAGGGCGCGTCGCTCGAAGAGTGGTTGCGTCGTCCCGAAGTGACGTGGGAGACTCTCGAAAGTTTCTCGCCGGAACTGGCATGCTCTGAAATCGGACGCCTTGCGAGACAGCAGGTCGAGATCGAAACCAAATATGCAGGTTACATCCGTCGCCAGGCGGCGGACATCGAACGACAACACAAAATCCAGGTGGTACGTATCCCTGAAACGTTCAACTTTCAGGCGGTCGCACAGCTACGTCGGGAAGCGAAGGAAAAACTGAGCCGGGTTCGACCAACTGATCTGGGACAGGCGGGGCGAATCAGCGGCATCACACCCGCTGATTTGTCGATTCTGTTGCTCTACCTCAAAGAGCCGACGCGACTTGATGCAGGTGTCTGATTTGCGATTTTAAAATGACTGTCGACAAGTCACCTGGCGACCGGCACGAACGGAAATATCAGTCGCTGAAATAGAGGGACAGGCACCAGGAAGACATGGAGCCAGTCCCCGTTTTTCAGCCAGCAAATTCTCGACGGTTGGTCGTCTTAAAAAGCCGAATTGTGACGAATGATCTGTGGATTGGCATGCTACTTTATCCGGAAGGCGATTCTGTGAATGACGTGCTGAGGCTGGCGGACGCAGAAAAAGCACTCGACGGACGGTTCGCGCGGCTGGAACTGATCGAGTGGTGGGATCAGAATAAATTGTCGAATGCGCGGGTCGTTGTGATCGGTGCCGGCGCGCTGGGAAACGAGTTGCTCAAGAATCTGGCGTTGCTCGGAATCGGGAATGTGTTTGTTGCTGACCTGGACCTGATCGAGAACTCGAACCTGTCCAGATCTGTCCTCTATCGAGCCGCCGATTGCGGAAAGAGAAAAGCCGATGTCGCCGCCGAACGCGCTCGCGAAATCTACCCGGAAATGAAGACGCAGCCGTTTCACGGAAACGTCGTCTATGATCTGGGTCTTGGCCTCTATCGATGGGCCGATTTGATCCTGGGTGGATTGGACAATCGCGAAGCTCGCGTGGCGATCAATCGGGCCGCAGCGCGTGCGGGACGAGTCTGGATCGACGGAGCGATCGAGCGGCTGGATGGCGTTGCTCGTGTCTTTGATCCTGCGGTGGGCCCCTGTTATGAATGTACGATGAGCGATATCGACTGGAAGATGCTCGAAGCCCGTCGCAGTTGTGCGCTGTTATCGCGGGACGAGATGGAACAGGGCAAAGTCCCGACAACACCGACGACGGCGTCGATTGTGGCCGGGATCCAGATCCAGGAAGCGATCAAGTATCTGCACGGACTCCCAACACTCAGCGGTGGCGGCTTTGTTTTTGACGGCCTGCATCACCAAAGCTACACCGTCACGTACACGCGAAAGGACGATTGCCCGTCACACGAACCGGATGACCCGGTCACCTCGTTGACATGGAAAACAACGACGACGACGGTTCGTCAGTTACTGGAACGTGTTCGACAGGATCTGGGACCGCAAGCGGTGATCGAGGTCAACAACGACCTGCTTTCGGGGCTTACGTGTGAACGGTGCCAGCACACAGAACCGATGCTCGCTTCTTTGGGGAAAATTACTCAGTCGCAGGGCCAATGCCCTTCTTGCGGAGAACATCGCACTCCGCAAATCTATCACACGCTGGACGGATCCGAGTCGTTTGTGGACCGAACATTATCGGAGATCGGAGTCCCCCCGTGGGAGGTCGTAGCCGGACGCCGGGGAATGGAACAGCGATTTTATGAATTTGCAGGTGACGCCGCGAGCGTATTGGGACCACTTTCGGCCCGTGCGTAGCTGTTCTGCTCACTGTCGGAATTTTCATATTTACTGTGAGCTGACTTGCGTTAGTTCGCACAGCACCTAAAGATGTTCCACACAATCCGGCGAAACCGGATTGCGGTGAATGCCACAGCCGTGGCCGCGAGCCGCCTCAGCGGTTTCCGGTTCTCTGAATTCAACCGCAATGAAGTCAACACTGATTCGAATTTCGAACCGAATTACGCCGAATCCTCGATGGAATTCCCGATGAGCCGCTCGCCACAGAAAACGACATCGGGAACAAATTCAGGACCGGATGTCAGTCAACTTTCCGAAGAAACACTGTCGGCCACGCCGTTTCCGTCGACCCGCATGTCACCCTTTCGTGTTCATTTCGATTCCCGGGCGTACGGATCGATGATTTCGCACGCGTCGGAGGATGTCTCGTTTGAAATATGCGGAGTCCTGGTCGGTGACTGGGGCCGCGATCCTGACGGTGCGTACGTCACGGTGCGAAACTTTGTCCGTTGCGATAGCGCCGCGAAGAAATTTGCAGAAGTGACGTTCACTCACGAATCGTGGTCGCACATCAACAAGGAGATGGATACAAAGTTCCAGGATCAGCGAATCGTTGGCTGGTATCATTCGCACCCGAATTTCGGCATTTTTCTGTCCGATCGTGACCTGTTCATCCAGCAGAACTTTTTTTCCGGCCCGGGTCAGATTGCACTGGTCATCGACCCTGTTCGCAAAATCGAAGGTGTCTTCGAATGGCACCAGGGAAATGCGATACCTTCCGCGCACTACTGGGTCGACGATCAGGTGCAACTGGCACCCACCGGTTCCGAGATCACCGGCCTGCCCGAAGGGCCTCAGAATTCTGTCGGAATGCCGCAAGAATCCGTCTCGCCACTGTTTGGTGGTTTGACCGCTGCGCCCGTCGGTTCGACGTGGTTGATGCTCGCAGCCATGGGTCTGTTTTTGATGGGATGGTTCTTGTCGGATTGGCGTTCGGATTCCAGTCGACGAGCGATTGCGGAGGGAGCGGTGGCTCATTTCGGAATCTGGAAAGGTCTTCGGCCTGGTTTGGAACAGGCGTTGTTTGAAATTCAGAAAGACCTCGATGCGACTTTAACGCAGACGAGAATCCTGGCCGCAGACCACTTGAAACGAGTCGATGCCGGATCGGAAAAGAGGGCTGACAAAGTCGCTGATAAATCGCATGAAGACTGGAAGCGAGTTCTCGATGCGATCGACGGAACCCGGCAAAATCTTCGACACGTTCAAAGGCTTTATACGTTCACTCCCGAAGAATATCAGGAGGTTCAACGGATCGTGCAGCAGAAGATTATGGAGGTCAATCAGACGCGTTCTCAGGTCGAAGAATCGGATCGAAAGCCCCTGAAAAACGATTCAAAAAAGGCCCCATCCAAACCGTCCGAAAAAACGGCGACGACAAACAAATCAGATTCGAATGATACCTCAACTAAAAAGCAGCAGCCATGAAGTTCGACCCGATTCGTATCGATCCCAAAGACCTGTTTTCACCGGAAGTCGAATCGTATATCGAAACACAGAACTACCTGCGTCGTGATGTCGGCGAATTGGCACCGCAATCACTGATCGCGCGGATTATTTATTCGAGCTGGTTCTATTTGTCTATCTGCTGCGGTGCGGGTGCCCTGTTAAGCTGGGCCGTCGTAGAGCCCTTTTTTGACGATAATACTCTCGATGGCGAAGGCGTTAACGCTGCATCGCTCCTCATGTTTCCTACGGTTGCCGCCGGAATCGGGCTTTTTCTGGGTGCTGCCGAAGGAATCATGTGCCGAAATTCACAACGCGCCGTAATTTCCGGAGCGGTTGGACTGGG
>JANXOO010001232.1 GCA_025353525.1 Schlesneria sp.
CGCTGCTGTTTTTATTGCCACCGGATTTTTGGCTACCGTCAGGCTCGATTGCCGACATCGACTGAGCGGGTCTGGAGACCGGAGGGTTCCGATCCCGATCGCAGCCCGCCAATCCGGAAAGGACGCAAATTCCCGCCCAAAAGAGAGACGCCAAACAAACGCGAGCGGGATCGCGAGGCATCAGATACCTCCCCGAAAATAGCTACTTCGGAGTGACGATCACCCGACCACGATTGATTTTCACTTCCTTTTCGGGTCGGTCGCTGTGATTCGTATCCACAGCACCGATTTTGAGGACCACATCGAGACTTTCCTGATTCGCCGTTTTGCCGAAGACGGTGTATTGATTGTCCAGGCTGCGTGTTTTTTCTCGCGTCAAACAGACAAAGAATTGCGACCCGGCAGAATTCGGATCTGACGTTCTAGCCATCGACAGGATGCCAGGCTCGTGCAGCGTCTTGTTGAATTCAGCCGGAATTTGATAGCCCGGCCCGCCCGTACCGGTCCCTTCAGGGCAACCGACCTGAATGACAAAACCCGAGATGACGCGGTGGAAAATGATGCCGTCGTAATAACCGATTTTCGTCAGGCCGATCAGGTTTTTGGAATGACCGGGTGCGACTTCGGGATAAACGTCGAGCAGGATTTTTCCCACCGTCGTGTCGAATTCGACCTGATAGGTATTCTTCGAGAAATCCACATCGGCAAGAGCCTTGTCCACTTCAGCACGGCGATTCGCAGCCACAAAACGATCCTTTGATTGAGAGATTCTGAAAGATGCTCGACATTCAGCCGATCATGATAGCGAAGTGAACTTGAAACGTCATGCCCCTGGACGGGCGACAGTACGCCTGTGTCTCTGAAAATTGGAATGGTTCGAACTGAACGACTTGTTTTCTCATTCGAGTGATTCGCGGGCAAATTCTTCTTCGTAAACACAAGTCGCTGCCATTGCAGTTTCGGGAACGAACCGAAGTTGGCGAACAATCCCGATTGGAACTCAATGGAGATATGCTGAGGCATAACCTGCTACTGAACGAACCGAAGACGACGCGCAATCCCGATTGGAACCCTGTGACACTGAGTTATTTGTAGCACAACGTCGCGACAGTTCAGTTCTTCGGCCATGTTTTGTCCACGCGAATCACGCGAATCGACGCGGATGAAGACCCGAACAATCCCGCTCATTCAAAGGCCGAAAAAACTTGACCATTGGGCCTTCCACGTCTTTCGCATACTCAAATTCGCATTATTTCGTAGAATGACGTGAGATCTGCGGCAATACCGAAACGTTCGACGTTGCCGAATTGCTGATCGCTGCTCGAAGTGGCATCAATTCCAAATGCGAATCCCGACATCACGGCAGCGTCCGTCACAAGTCGATATGCAGACAGCCATGACGCCACTGATCGATGTCGTGTTCCAGTTGCTGATCTTTTTCATCTGCGCTTCAACGGGCCACATGAAGGAACTGTTGCTTCACGCGGATTTTCGGGCTGGCGCGGTGGGTGCTGCTGACGCAACCGCAATCGAAAAACCGCTCGGAGAAGTCCGGGTTCGTTTGAAACGCAGCGATGAACGGACGATCGCGTTTCTGGAAGGGCGCGAGTTTCGTGACCTCGACCAGCTCGAAGCGAACCTGCGCATTTTGGCAAACGCAGCGACAGAAATCCCCGTTATTCTGGAAATCGCCGGTGATGTTACGCTCGGTGACGTGATCCGCGTCTATGATGTTTGCCGCAGTGCCAGATTTCGATCAATCAACTTCGCGGCCAGCGCCAGATCAATGACTGATCCGTAAAAAGGGACCGGCAGGAAAGGAAATACCGGTCGCCGAAGTACAATTGTGACCATTCTGCGTGCCAATTGAACTCTGATTCCGCCTTGATGACGGAACGGGGATGATTTGATCGAAACGGCCAGAATTCAACGAACCAACTCGATCCATCCCGGTTTCACCGCAACAGCATTTTCAAAAGCATTAAATCCGCACCGATCCAGGTGATCGCCGAGACCGCCACGACAGATGCTGCATAGACGACGCCTCGTCCTGAACCGGGCTTCAACTGAAAAAACAGAAATATCGAATTGGCTGCCAGGGTCAACAGGGCCAGGACAGCTCCGACCGAGATCGCGCGATTTCCCGTCACGGCGGCCTTCCAGGCCGGATAGAGTTCCGTGCGGACTGCGGGCGAGATTTCGACTTGCCACCACAGGCGGTTCATCGGTGCCGAAAACTTTCCAAAATCCTGTTCGATGTGTTCGACGTATTGCTGTTTGACGGCAATATTCGAGACGCGTTCGTCTGTTAAAAACCGGTGACCCACCCGTTCCAGCGGGCCCTTGTGCCGTTCTTCGAAGTCAGCCCGAACGCTGGCGGCAGCCAGAGCCGATAATTCGTGGCGAGCTTCGGCTTCGGTACTCCAAAGCTGGCTGGAATAGACCAGGCGTTTCACGTCCCCGGCGCTGGTATTGCCGTCTCGAATCCAGGCTGGCAACACACCACTCGCGTTGGAGTTTGCGACGGGAATCAACTTGTCATGAGCGGCTGAAACCGAAGTTAAATCCGGGCTTGCCTGTGTTGTAGGCACTGCTGGGGACGTATTCGCAACTCCATGCAGAATTGTCGTGAACATTGGTCCGGACTCTTTTCCCGGAC
>JANXOO010001255.1 GCA_025353525.1 Schlesneria sp.
CGCACTGAATGGGGCCGCCACGATGACCTGGAAAGGGGCCGAACCCGTGATCCAACTCCTGGAAACGAATGATCAAAAAGGGGTTCGTGTCGCAAAAAAAACATTTCAAGCGATCGCAAGCCGCCTGCAACGCGATCAAACTCTTCCAAATTACTTCGTCTCAATTACTCCGGAATCTGCAACTCGGTAAACTATTTACGCGGAGTTGCCTAAGGCCTCCAAACTTCCAATTCAGCAAGTGGCCATATTTCCTCAGGATAGTCGGCAGGGAGTCTGATCCAGAAAAGAGACTGCTCTAACGAAATCCATCTTTGACCGTTCCAAATCACCGTAACAATATTTTCACCGTCGCAGCTCAATGACCAGAATCCCATGAGCACGCAGGCCATCAGCAACGTTGCTACGCCGACCTTCCGCCGCCACCCGTTGAAGAATTCTCGCATGATTCAATCCAGGTTTGGGAAAATGGGTTCGTCGATTTGCTTTTGCGTCGATCGTTGGGGATTTGTGAGATGGAAGAAGGCAGCAATTTTACTGCAGATTCGCTGCTTACGACAGAGAAAGTGTCGGCGGATTGGCGTTTCCGGTATTCAGCCGATACCCTAAGCTCCGCCGTCAGATATGGGGTTTTGGCCCGACTTCTGCGTTGGCAATTGACAGGCACGAAACTTGCCCAATGTTGGCGCGATGTTTCTCGGTAAAATCATGGTTAAGTTTCCCGGATCGGCTGCGGTTCTGTACCAGGGCCAGAAAAATTCCGATCCGAAGTCGCGGTGAAAAATGAAACATCAAAGTTCAGGCGAGTCGGTGATGCAGGGTGTTCCGGTATTGACGGCGGTAGAACAGGCCATCGGAACGGATTTGCTTGAAGCCGAGCGAGTGCTGATGGATGAACTCCGTAGTGACAATGCGTATGTCAGTGACCTCTTACAGCATTCTACCCGGTTTCGCGGCAAACGTTTGCGTCCGATGTTGTTGCTTCTGACGGCAAAAGCATCGGGTGGAATTTGCGATGACCATAAAATTCTGGCCGCTGTCGTCGAAATGATCCATCTGGCGACGCTCGTTCATGACGATGTGCTCGACGAGGCGGAAACCCGGCGGCATGTCGCCACCGTGAATGCCCGCTGGAACAACGAAACCAGCGTGCTGTTCGGTGACTACCTCTTCACACACTCGTTCCATTTGGCGAGCAGCCTGGAAACGACTTACGCCTGTCGACGCATTGGACGAGCCACCAATATCGTTTGCGAAGGCGAGTTGTCTCAAATCAAGGAGCGAGGAAACCTTGATCTTTCGGAAGAGGCTTACTTCAAAATCATCGATGGAAAAACCGCTGAATTGACAGCGTTGTGCGGTCACCTGGGTGCCCGCTATGCCAAGGCAGAAACCCCGGTTGTCGACGCGATGGAGCAATACGGACGCTCGTTAGGGCTTGCGTTTCAGATTGCTGACGATGTGCTCGATCTGATGGGGAATGAACATAAAACGGGCAAATCGCTCGGTAGCGATTTGCAGAAACAGAAGCTGACACTGCCACTGATCCGGTTGCTGAGTACTGCGACCGACGAAGATGCGGCCGCAGTTCGGACGATTCTGTCCCGTCCGAACGAATCAACCCGAAAACAACTGATGCCCTATTTCGAACGCAGCGACGCTTTCGAATATACGAATCAACGTGCGAAAACACTGGCACAGGACGCACGACGCCAACTGGAATTATTACCTTTGACGCCCGCTCGCAGGATACTGGCCGAGATCGCCGAGTTTGCCGTTCAAAGATCGTTTTGAACCGGTCAGATGATTCCGGCACCGAACTTCTCTTCATCGTCGCGGCCGTTGCGCTGAGCGATCGCAAAATGGTTCGAAGTGTTTTCAGTGGCATTCATATGCGGGGCTGAAAGCGCGTGATCGGATGTGTCACGACGATGACTGGAATCGCCCGAACGGTGAAACCGTGGCGAGTCTGCCACGGCGATTTCTTCGTCGCACAATTGCGCAAATTTGTCTTCGCCATAGTCATCGTAAATACAAACGTAACCGGGTTGCCTGGATCGTTCGAGTTCACTGACATACGCGATCAGCACTTGTTCCTGAATCATTTCCCGGCAGTCCGAATTGATCGGATGTGCGATATCGGCATAAAGTTTGGCCCGACCATCATCGGACTTGATTGCCCGGTCCTGATTCAATCGCACTCCGCACTCGTTACAGAACTGGGCCCGCAGGTGATTTTTGGCCGAGCATCGCGGGCAATGGTCTGTCAATTTGCGACTTGGCATTGCGACAAACGAGCCCTTGGTTCCCTGAATGATTTTCAGGTCGCGAATCACGAAACTTCCGTCGAACGTCAGTGAACAAAACGCCTGCAATCGCTCATTGTGGTCGTTCATCAATTTGATGCGAATCTCGGTGATTTCCACGTTTCTACTCCATTTTTCCGGTTCATTCCGCGAAGTATATACACTCTCGAACATTCGGTTTGCTGTCTCATTGCGAATTTGTCCGATGTCTCAACTCATGTCGCCTGGAGCGTCCTTTGCTTCGGTTTGGCCAGCTCGCCAATCCGGTTCAGGAACAACTTCGAGCGACGTGCACCCATGGAACCCCGGCCGCCCGCAAGCGGGCAGCAATCATCGCAGCATGTCTTGACGACGCACAAATACCAAAATAAGAGGTGCCGCTGCCGCTCATCTGGTGACCAAGTACAGGTAAAGCGTTAAATTTCTCTCGCAACCGCCGCACGTCGTCATTCAGTATTTCCGCTGGCGGTTGAAGATCGTTGAGCAACAATCGCACCGTACGACCGATGTCACCTCGCCGCAAACTTTCAACGAATTGATCGACGCTGCTCCCCATCTCATTGGGGCGACAGTGTTTAAATACTTCCGGAGTCGACAGGCCCGATGCTGGCCGTGCGATGACAAAATGAAGAGAAAGCGGCAGGCGAAGAGGTTCGACCATTTCGCCGCGTCCACGACAAACGGCCAGCGAACTTTCACCCAGGAAAAAGCCGATATCGCTTCCCAATCGTGCTGCGAGATCGAGCAATTCAGCCCGTTTCAACCCCAGGTTCCAGAGTCGGTTAAGACCTGCCAGGGTTGCTGCCGCGTCGCTCGAACCGCCTCCCATCCCGGCAGCAGAGGGAATCCGTTTGACCAAAGTGATTCGAACGCCAAAGTTTGTCGACGCGTACTCGTTCAGTAAATGTGCCGCGCGAACCACCAGATTGTCGGCCCCGGCGGGGAGCGGATCCGGAGTTTGCGAGTTTTGACGGCGAGTTGTAGCCATCACCACGCGAAGACTGATTTCGGGTTTTTCTGACGGATCGAAAACGAGGGTATCGAAAACGTTGACCGAAGTCATGGCTGTTTCGAGGTCGTGAAAACCATCGTCGCGACGACGAACTACGCGCAAAAACAGATTCAGCTTGGCTGGAGCCAGCACAGTCAGAGAAGAGGTTGAGGGCTGGCAGAGCATTTCGGTCACATCCTGTTGACCCGCCCGACCTGCGTGAGTTGATGCTATTGAGATGAAGTTACTGGAAATCTCCGAGCAATCAACGGACGAAGGGATAACGCGCGCACAATCTGGTCGATCTGCATAAACCACAGACCGAACTTCAAAGAATCGTACGACTGGAAATTCAGTCCGTCAATACCGGTTTCTTGACGACGAAAAATTCAGCATTGACGCGACTACCCGGCTCTCCCAAACGCCTTAGTTTCTGACGTGAGGTGTTCCATCGGCCCCTTCTGTCAATTTATGCAGACGGCCGGATCAGGCTGACGTGGCGGCAGGGGCTGGCAAGTGTTCGAGGATTCCATCGATCAACCCGTACGCCTTTGCTTCTTCAGCCGACATAAAATTGTCGCGGTCGGTGTCGTTTTCGATCGATTCCATCGTTTGACCGGTGTGCTTCAGCATTAGTTCGTTCATGCGACGCTTCGTCCGCAAAACTTCCTTGGCATGAATTTCCAGTTCTACAGCGGTTCCCTGCATACCGGCAAGAGGCTGATGAATCATGATCCGGCTGTTTGGTAGCGCGAATCGTTTGCCTTTTGTTCCAGCGGTCAGCAGCATGGCACCCATGCTGGCACATTGGCCGAGACAATAAGTCGCGACATCGCAACTGATGAATTGCATCGTATCGTAAATCGCCATTCCCGAGGTGATCGACCCACCGGGACTGTTGATGTACATATGGATGTCGGCTTTGCTATCTTCAAATTGCAGGTAAAGCAACTGGGCGACGATACTGTTCGAAACATCGTCGTTAATCGCACTCCCCAACAGAATGATGCGGTCACGAAGCAGGCGGCTGTAAATGTCCATCGCCCGCTCGTCGCGGCCATTTTTTTCGATGACATAGGGAACGAGAGAAGTCATGTCAGAGGACTCGCTGTTTTAAGGGGACTGATCGGGTATTCCAGCCGAACAGAAAGCTCAGGTCGTTGCGGGGGCGGCAGGTTTTGTCTTTGGATTGACCAGGATTTCGTCGATAAGGCCATATTCTTTTGCCTGGCCCGCGTTCAGGTAGCGGTCGCGGCCCGTATCTTTGGCGATGGCTTCGATGGGTTGTCCGGTGTGCTGCGACAGAATCACGTTCAGCACTTCGCGCGTGTCGAGGATTTCCTGGGCCTGAATTTCGATATCGGAAACCTGTCCGCCGACTTCGCCATACGGTTGATGGATCATCATTTTTGCATGCGGAAGGATAAACCGTTTTCCCTTCGTTCCGCCTGCGACAAGAATGGCACCGCCGCTGGCCGCAAGACCGACACAATATGTCGCGACACTGCATTGCAGGAACTGCATGGTGTCGTAGATCGCCATTGTCGCCGTAACAGACCCGCCGGGTGAATTGATATAAAAATGGATGTCCTGGTTCTTGTTCTCCGATTGAAGGAACAGCAATTTCATGACGATGAGGTTCGCACTGGCGTCATGAATGGGACCATCCAGAAAGACAATCCGGTTTTCCAGTAGCAGATCGCCGATCCCCATTTGACGCTGCCGCGCGTAATCGCGCGAGGCATTCAATTGTGTTGGGAACGAGCCACGAAACGAGTCCAGCATGCATCATCCTTCGTCAAGTCGGACAGATTGTTCGGGAAAGACACGACGTTTCCCATCGCATTGCACTCTGCAAAGAGAAGGATTAAATCCTCTCGATCAGAAGAGTAGGCACCTGCCCAGTCACAGGCAAGCCTTGCACCCGTGAATTCCGTCCGCAGGGCAATTTCAGACCTACGCAGGGCTTTCGGCGACATCGTCAGCCTGGCTGACAATCACCGAAGAGGTTCCGCAAACCGAAATTGAAAGGGCCTGAACGTCATCCGTTTGATTCTGAACGACCTCTGTATCCTTGAATACTGCCGTCTTCAAAATGATGTCGACGGCTTTCCGTTCGCGAATCTGTGCTTCCAAGTTCTCGATCACACCCGTCTTGATCAGTTTCGCCCTGACGCGCCGGGGATTCTCGCCCCGCTGGATCGCCATCAATTGAATCTCGCTCTCCAAATCATGAGGAGTCACTTCGATCTTCTCGTTCTCCGCGATCTTGTCCAGAACGAAGTGCTCTTTGAGCGCCTGGCGGGTTGAAGTAATCGCGTTCTGGCGCACCTGGTTTTCGCGAGCCATGATTTGCTGGGTCGTAAATCCGGCTTGTTCCATCTCGAGCACTTCCCGACGCAGAGCATTTTCAGTCTGCTTCTGGACGAGTTGTTCCGGAAGTTCCCATGTTGCCGACTCGGTAATCTTTTCGATCACTTGTCGGCGGACGGTCTGTCGTTGTTCGTAAACAACCTGGCGTTCGAGCATCCCGCGAATTTCTGATTTAAGCGACTCAAGATCAGGGAAACCGACTCGCTCGAAGAAAGCATTGTCCAACTCGGGCGATATTGGCTGCAAGACTTCTCCGACAACGATGACGGCATCGAGCGTTTCGCCCCGCATCTCGACCTGTTCGGCTTCGATCGAGATTTTGACTTCGGTTCGACGTTCAGTCCCGGCGACTGCCCCCGCCATCAATGTGTCAAAGCCCTTGATTTCTGCATCACGGAAACGAATGATCGGCTTCAATTGCAGATCGACCGACGAAATCTTTCGGAACGGAGCACCTGCCCGGGTGAGTTCAACGGATGCGATAACGTAATCGTTCGCTTTTGCGGGTCCGGCATACGGTTCAGATTCGGCATACTGTTCGAGATATTTTTCGAGATATTGATCGACATTCCGGTCGGTGACTTCACGAATCGGACGCTCAATTGTCAGCCCGTCGTACTTTGGCAATTCAAAATCGGGCCGAACCTCGACATCAAATTCGTATTCAAAGTCGCCCTGATCAGGGATCGTCAGGCTTTCAATGTCGAAATCAGGCTCGTTGATCGGGTCGAGCGTGTTCTCGTCGGCAAGCTGCTCGAGGCTTTGCATGAGCACTCGTTGGCGAACCGAGTTCGAAATATCCGCCTTGAACCGCTTTTGAGCGAGAGCTACTGGCACGCGGCCTTTGCGGAAGCCTGGAACGGCCGCACTTTCGACAATTTCCATGACCGCAAGCTGCGAGAAATGATCGATGTCAGTGCGAGGTACGGTAACTCGAACGTGTTTGCGGCACGGACCAACGCTTTCGATGTCGACTTTGAGCGAGAGCTTGTAAGTCTGATCGTCAGCCGCCGGGGTGACTGCGTCTGCGACAGGGGTATCGGCTTCACTCACAGATAGACATCCTTTTTGGAATCATAGGAAAACGAGAGAGAGCGGGTGATGGGACTCGAACCCACGACAACCACGTTGGCAACGTGGTACTCTACCAACTGAGTTACACCCGCTTGAAGCTTCCGCCGTTATTTTGGGCAGGCAGGAATTATCCAACTTCGCCCCGCCCCGTCAAGCGAGTGGCGTGGTACGGCCCGCCTATTCGATAATTCGGGCGACGGGCAAGCTGTTTCCGAATCGGCGAAAATCCTTGAATGTCCAGACGACTTTCTTGTCGTTCCCGACTTCGATCAACTGCGGATTCTGGTCTCCCGCATGGCAATTCACGATCAGCGTATTCCCGTTCGCCAGACGTTCGACCATCGTGACCCACGCCAATGTAATTCCCGGCAGTTCTTTTTCATCGATCGACCAAACCGTTTTTCCCGAATGATCGACTTCCACGACCCGATGCCCATCACCCATGCCAATCAGTGTGTTGCCGTTCGCAAGTCGAATGGCTGAATAGACTTTCGTTCCGGTTTTGAATTCCCAGACGACTTTCCCGTCCGCGTCGTATTCGCGTACCACTTTGTTGTCGCCTTCATGTGCGACAAGGTAATTTCCGTTGTCCAGCTTTCGAGCGAGCCGGGTGTCGGTATGCGCGTTGGGATGTTCGACTTTTAACGAAATCTGTTTGTGGATCTTCCCGTCAGAATCGACCTCGATAATCCGCGCCGGGCCACTTTCGACAATCATCGTCTGTCCGTTGGCAAGTCGTTGAAAGGCATGGACTTCGACCGGTTTCCCCTCATTGCCGTTTTGATGAGCGGCATCATATTTCCAGACGATCTTTTTATCTGGAGTCATCTCGACGATTTCGGTCCAGTCGGTCTGAAACAGAAAGTTGCCGTTTGGAAGCCTGGCGGCATCATGGATGTTCCGAACAGGCGTTTGCCACTCGATATCCCCTTTTTCATTGACCACTGCCAATGCTTTTGCGGAGTAGTCGCCGATCAGAACCTTTCGCGCGCGGCCTGTATGGACCGATGAATTGTCTTCGGCAGCCAGCAGGCACACTCCGGACAAAACGAGCAACAGCGACAAGCAGGAAGCTTGAAACGAACGCATGGCGATTTCCCATCGTGACGAAAGAGCCTGGTTCAGGCTGAGAACAAATCCTACCGACGCAGATTCTATAGCGTATCAAGGAATCCGCAATCCGCTGCAGGTATTCAACAAGTCGAGACGTCGCAATTGACCTGAGCCTCTGCGCGGGCAATACTCATATCTCCACCGTTTGTCGCGTTTTTCAGTTTTTGTGAGGCAATATCGATGCCGCTCGCTCGATTAATCGGGGTTGCGTTTGCCTTGCTCGTTGTACGAGTGGTTCGCGCGGAAGAGCATGCCGCAGACTATGTGACTCATGTCAAACCGATCCTGACCCGGCGTTGCGCCGGATGTCATGGCGAGAAAAAACAGCAGGTCGGTTTGCGAGTCGATACTGCCAAAGGAATGCTCGTTGGTGGAGACAGCGGCGCGGCAGTTGTCGCAGGCGCATCGGGCAAAAGTCTCTTGATTCACGCGATCACGGGAGCCGAAGGTGTATCTCAAATGCCTCCGGAAGGTGAAATGCTCACAATCGAAGAAATTGCTTTAATCCGTCGCTGGATCGATCAAGGAGCCAACAGCCCGGCTGATGAAATTGCCGTCGCTGCAACGGTACGAACGAGCGACCATTGGGCATTTCAGCCGATCGTGTCGATGGCTCCTCCGATTCCTGTGACGAGTGGCGTACGACGTAACGAGGTCGACAGTTTCATCCTTGATCGACTTGAACGCGAGCAACTGTTTCCATCGGCGGAAGCAGATCGAACGACACTTGTACGGCGACTTCATCTCGATCTGCTCGGCATCCCTCCTGCGCCCGAAACAGTCCGCGAGTTCATGGCCGATACAGCACCCGACGCCTTCGAGCGGCTTGTCGACCGCTTGCTGGCGTCGCCTCATTTCGGCGAACGTTGGGGACGCGATTGGCTCGATTCAGCCCGATATGCCGATTCGAACGGTTTCACGCGCGACCAGCCACGATCGATCTGGAAGTACCGCGACTGGGTTGTCGACGCATTCAATTCCAATCTGCCATTCGATGAATTCACGATCCGTCAACTTGCGGGCGACCTGTTACCAGATCCGACGCTCGATCAATTCGTCGCAACAGGCTTTCACAGAAATACGCTGATTAACGAAGAGGGAGGGACTGATCCGGAGCAATTCCGCGTTGAAGCAGTCGTCGACCGCGTCAACACAACGTCGACAGTGTTTCTCGGCCTGACGATCGGATGTGCCCAGTGTCACGATCACAAGTACGATCCGGTTTCGCAGCGAGAATACTATCAGCTCTACGCTTACTTTAATTCGACCGAGTTCCTGCCCGGCGATCAGGTTGCACCGCGAATTGACGTCCCTTCCAGCGAGCAGATCAGGGCCGGTGAGCCCGAGCGAATGGCGAAAAGTCGAATCGAGATCGCTCGGCTCGAACAGGAACTGCAGAATCAGGCAGCGGCCATCGCAGCTGATCTGAGTGCCTGGGAAGTGACGCTTACGGAAGACGATAAAAAGAAGTTGCCGTTTAACGTCAAAAACGCTGTCGATCAACCACCCGTGGATCGATCAGAAGTTCATAAACGGGATCTCGACGGGTACTTCCGTGGCCTCCCTGTGGCAAGGGAAAAGTACGCACAACTCGACGGAATCGCTCGTCTTCGCGAGTCACAGCCGAAGTTTCCCACGACGATGATCACACGCGAAACTGACCGGCCCCGCGAATCGTTTATTCAGATTCGAGGTGACTTTCTAAGGCGCGGAGCAACCGTTGAACCAGCGGTTCCGGCTGTGTTGTGCAGTTCAATCGGAAGCGCAAACAACGATCATGAAGGAAGTCAGAAAGACGTGACGCCAAAATCCCCGGAGGCAAACCGACTGGGATTTGCACGTTGGCTGGTATCGCTCGAAAACCCGCTGACGGCGCGAGTGATTGCCAACCGGTATTGGCAGCGGCTGTTTGGGCGAGGTCTGGTCGAGACGGAAAATGATTTCGGTACGCAGGGTGATCGACCGACGCACCCTGAATTGCTGGATTGGCTTGCCAGCGATTTTCGCGGTTCTGGATCCAGTGCTTCGGAATCGAAAAGAGTTCGCGGCGATCAGGCGAAGGCAGGAGGCGAGTTTGAACGTTCCCGACCCGCGTGGGACCTCAAGCGATTGCTTCGACAAGTCACAGCGTCAGCAACGTATCGTCAATCTTCGAATGTGCGAGCTGACTTGAGTGAACGCGATACTGCAAACAGATGGCTCGCACGTCAATCTCGCTTTCGGGTCGATTCCGAAATGATTCGTGATGCGGCACTCATCGCAAGCGGATTGTTGGCGGAAGAACTGGGAGGGCCACCGGTTTATCCTCCCCAACCGGAAGGCGTTTTCGATTTTACCCAGGACAAAAAGCCCTGGAAAACATCGACGGGTGCAGACCGGTACCGCAAGGGAATCTACACCCATTTGTGGAGATCGAGCCTATATCCTTCGATGGCAGCCTTTGACTTCCCGGAACCGAACGTGACGTGTACTCGCCGGGTTCGTTCGAACACACCGCTGCAATCATTGACGCTCGCCAATGACGAAACATTTGCCGAGTTTGCGAGCGGTTTTGCGGTTCGGTTACTTGGACTCACAGCCGCTGACGACAGCCAGCGAATCGCGTTTGCGGTGGAACTGACATTAGGGCGCGAGCCGACATCAAGCGAATTGGCCCGCCTTCGCGAGTTCCTCGGGCAACAACGCGATCGCTTTGCCAGGGATCAGACCGGTGCGACAGACTATGCTCCGAAAACGGTTCCTGCAGGAGTTTCCGTTTCAGAAGCGGCGGCATGGACCGCCATTTCACGTGTGCTGATGAACCTGGATGAATTCATTACGCGCGAGTAGAACGTTGTTCTGGTCGAGATCCGGATCGGGACTTCAATAGTGATTGCGATGCGAGCTGCCACCATTGCGACTTTTTCCGACGTTCCGGTTTTTTGTCGCGATGCAGGAGTTCATAGTTCAAAAGCCTCGATTTTCAACCGACTCGATCAGTTGTGCCAGCATTTCCTGCATCGAATCGTAGGATTTCATCGTCTCGACGACAGGCTTTTCCAGCGTGTCTCGCATCTTTTTCGAGATCAGTTGACCGGCCGCTGTTTCGTAAATCGCTTTGAGTTTGTCGAGTCGTGATTTGAGGAGTTCAAGCTGCGACTGTTGTTGCTGGATAAAATCAGCGATGGCGAAATTGCAGGCACCTTTTTCGACGGGATTGGCAGTATCAGCGAGCATAGCGGGTGTTTCCTGTTGATCGTTGTTTGTCACGGCAGTACTTTCGGGCATTGCCGGGGGTTTCAGTTCGAGTGGAATGGAAAGTATTGATGGCGGATGCATTTTGCCGATCGTCGGCCTCTGGACAGCCGCCATCGACTCGACAGGGGTTGATTCGATGTCGGCAGGTTCCGTCAGTGGGTCAGCAGAGTCGATCGACGAACGTTCGGAATGGTGTGATTCTAAAGGCGACAATACCGGCAGAACGACGGTTCCCGGTTCCATTCCGTCCTTCGCGTCAGCAGAGTTTTTACTCGCAAGTGTTTTTGGTTCTCTGTCGAACCGGATTGGAGGAAGCGGCTTTTGCCACGTCGCTTTCTGGATGGCCGCAACCTCGATCGGTCGGAATGCCATCGTGACGACTTCGATTTGGAACGGCCCAAGTTGCATCGAGTCGCCGATATCAAGAGGAGCAATGCGAATCGCTCGCCCATTCACGCCGGTCGTTCTGGTACCGGCAACGTCTATCAGCCAAAACCCGTTCGAGGTTCTTAGCAGGCAGGCTTGAACGTGAGCCATCGCCGTGTGATTCAAACGCAACTTGCACTGCGATCCGCGGCCGACCATCGTCAATGGACGATTGACTGGCCACTGGTTATCGGACTGTTCGACTCCTGCAAATTGCAGCCCTAATTGCGGAAAATCCACCGCAAGCTGTTGCGACCGATCCAGCGGAGAATAGTCGGGGATATCATCAGCGACAGATTCGTCGAGCGTCAACTGATAGGGACCGATCGCGATCGGCTGGTGGTTGACCCATCGACCGTTCGACTGCGAGTTCCGATCAGGGAACAGACTTTGTCGCGGCGCGATTTCGCAGCAAAAGATTCTGCCCTCAATCCATTGCAAGTACGAAT
This sequence comes from Schlesneria sp., assembly GCA_025353525.1. Taxonomy (GTDB): domain Bacteria; phylum Planctomycetota; class Planctomycetia; order Planctomycetales; family Planctomycetaceae; genus Schlesneria. The sequence goes on from JANXOO010001255.1 coordinate 11,967, forward strand.
GTCGTGGTTTGACTTCGTCGTGTTCCAGTCTCAGATCGCAACTGGCATCGCTGCCGACCACCAGCCAGGGGCGATTCATCATCACCGTAATCGGTTCGATGCCCGGCAATTCGATGCGCACACAGGTCGAAGGCTTGGCCCCGCACTGCTCGAACATCAGCCGCCGGAGAGTTTCAGAATCAATCCGATCCGCTTCCGTATCCGATGCGACGGCCAATGCAGACGCAGCGGACTGAAAGCGCTCCGCCCACTTGTCTTCTACGGCTTTGATTAATCGCAGCCGGCGTCGTCGATCTTTAGATTGGAGATGAGGCACGGCAACTTCCCCGAGCTGATTGGGCATCGCCCAAGCAAACGCCAAATAATGCAGTCCCGAAATCCTGTCGATTCCAGGGGGGGTATGTCAACTGATCATTGTTCAAATCGAATGACGATTTCAACTTTTCTGCTGACAATCTAGCCCGGATTATGGCCCAAATCTCGCGATATCAAGACATTTTCATGTCAATTCACGATCGCGTGAACGGGAAGATGGCGGGCGATTTTATGTAAGCCTTTTTGAGTTATATGCTTGCGTTGTTATGAGGCGAGGACCATTGGCGAGTGCAACGGATCTGAATTGGACGTAACGCGCGATGAAATTCCCGGTTAAACAGATTGGCTTGGGAGGGAGCAGGACGGAATCTGGAGGCGATTGACGACAAGCGAAGAAGGGCGTCGATGCGTCAAAGACGGTGTCGCACCTCCGTGATCCAAGGTGTTCAGCTTTGCAAAAGCCGTTTTGAGCCCCGACAGAAGCAGCTCAAGGTAGAGAGAAATAAGATAAAGAGAAAGTAGTGAGTAGACCGAATCGAGCAGTTGTGGGTCTTTCCTGTCTACTTACTACTTTCTCCGCTCTCCTCTCTGATTTTTTCGGCCTTAAGCCGGAA
>JANXOO010001267.1 GCA_025353525.1 Schlesneria sp.
CGACAAGCTGGCCAGACCCTCGCTGAGTTGTCGATTGACTCTCAACAACTCAGCAACGGAAAGACTCGCCGGAGATAAGAGCAAGGTATCGTCCATGACGCCCGGCTTTTTACTCGATTTTCGCAATTCCTGGGCAGACCATTTCCTGCCACCCACGGCTGCGCCGAATAATTACGTCAAAACTGATGGAAATCGTTTGAACATCGATATTTCAGGCCACGATCATTGGGCGTGAACGCATGCCGGCGGATTCTGATTCTCGGCCGGTCGTATCGGTCGTCCGAGTTCTTCTCATTGTTTCGTGTGGACCTATGGAAACAAAAGTGATTGAGACAAAGTGGCCCGCGATGAACCGATGGGTTTGCGGAGTTTGGAATTTGATCTAGGTTGAAGAAACGGTGCGTCGCGTTGGATTCTCCGCGGATTCGAATGAGGCCAAAATGACGGCGTTCAAACGAATCTCGCCCGAATTGACGCGTTGCATGCCGGAGACTGATCGTACTCGAAACCCAGTGGCCTACACCATGATTTCCGCGCCTCCACCATCCGCTGGCGTACAAATGCCCTCGAACTGTGACAAATTGCTCGAAATACTCTCGACCACGATCGGTTGTCCGTTCCGCCTCTGGACGGCGAGAACCATCGAAACGCCGTCATGCGAATCTGATCCAGGTTCGGACCGGCGATCGCTCACCGATAGCGACATGATCTGCGCAGCCGAACGTGCCCGAACACACGGTTGCAGTCAACTAGACCTCGAAGACGGTAGGCTAGGGGTTTGGATTCGTCTGCCGGGAAATCGTCGCAGACAATTTATTGTCTATGGCACTGTTCCAAACCGTGAGCTGCCGCTTGTTAACCGACTGATTGACGCCGCTCGCAAACTGATCGAGCAACACGTGATACTGCTCGACCAGACAGCCGACATGTCATCATGCCTCGAAAACCTGACGTACGGGTTGGAAGAACAGTCCTGGTTACGCGCACTTTCGAGCCACATAACCCTCTGTTCAGCTCGCCGCAGTCTTCGCGATGTCGCCACGGAACTGCTGCCTTCGCTCAGGGAATTGATTCGCGCTGAATCGATCGCCATTGTGCTCACGAAAGCAACGACAGTGAACGATGGGGGGAATTCACCCCAGTTGCATCTCATGGAACCTGCGATCTGGCACGGATCGAAGATCGTGGAGGACCGGTTCTGGAAAGAATGGCTCGACAACGAATCGAAGGATCCTCAATGGAGACCACTCATCCAGAACGGCGTTCGTGTCAATCCCCAGTGGATGTGCCACGGTATTCAGTCGAAGTGTGCCGTGCAGATTCGTCGTGGAAACGTCATCTATGGCTGGATCGTCGCATTAATTCGCAGTTCGTATCAGCGAGGTTTTTCGAGTGGCCTTCCGCGAGGATTAAGCGAAGCTGAGTTCGGCACTGTCGAGGCCGGTTTAATTGAATCGGCTGCATCAATGCTCGCGACACACGGGCACAACGTCGAATTGCTGCAGGACCGTGAGAACCTTGTTATCGGTGTGATTCGGGCGATGGGACATGCCGTCGACGCACGCGACCCATACACGCGCGGACACAGTGAACGCGTGGGGCGGTATGCGCGGCAACTCGCCGAGGCGATCGGTTTGCCGAGGCAACAATGTGACCGGATCTATCTCTCCGGGTTGCTCCATGATGTCGGCAAAATTGGAGTCCCAGACGCCGTCCTCACCAAAACAACGCGATTGACGGAAGAAGAATTCACATTGATTCAGCGTCACCCTGAAATCGGCGTGCGAATTGTCCAGCCATTGAATCAATTGTCGGATCTGCTACCGGGCATTCTTCATCACCACGAAAACATTGATGGGACCGGGTATCCACACCGACTCAAGTATGACGAAATCCCACTGATGGGGCGCATCCTTGCTGTCGCTGATGGCTACGACGCGATGACGAGCGATCGGCCATATCGACAAGGCATGGCTCGTAAGAAAGCATTGGAAATCCTCACCTCAAGAGCCGGGATTCAATGGGATGCAAAGTTGGTTCGCGCCTTCGTGGCCATCCCGCACGAATCACTCATTCTTGAGGCGGTCAATTCCGAGCACGGCTGGAATTCAGAAGAAAACTGGCTACGAAATTTCGCCGAGGTGATTTCCAGCCCAATTATGGCGTCCCGTGAAACGAGCAACGATCTTGGACAGACACTTCCGGCGACCCTGTAAGGGCACTCAAAACGAAGCGACTCGCGCGTGAAGACCACAAATCATGAATGGACGATACGGCTTGCCGTCAACGAACTCCCTTAAACTCCCGCGATCCCCAACGCAGGTGGTAGAATGAACCATCAAACCTTGAAAGATGGCAGCTCTCGTGGTTGGCCGTTCTGTGCAACAGACAGAAAACGGGCCGGCTTTTCGCTTGTTGACCTGACGCTCACGATGCTCATCCTGGGAATTCTTACCGCGACGGCGGCTCCACGACTTTCTGGAGCGATGACATGGTACCGAGCGGACGGTGCCGCGCGTCGCATCGAAGCAGACCTCAACTACGTTCGCGAACAAGCTCGTTCGACCAACTCGGCGTGCAGCCTCGTTTTTTCGGCAATTTCGCCAAAGTACACGACCACGGGGGTTTTGGAGATCAACAATTCAGGAAACTCATATGCGGTGGATCTCGGGGCGCTCGGATATCCGGTGACCGTGACCGCAAACATCAATGGGGGCACGAGCATTACGTATTCCGAGACAGGCTTTCCGCAGGCCGGTTCGCCGTTGTCTGCCCTCACGCTCGGGACGATTACGATCACGAGTGGCAAACAGACCCGGACGGTTACGATTGACCCGATTACCGGGAAGGCCCATCGATCATGAATCGAATAGTTCGCCTTGCCAATGTGGGTCATTCGGCGCAACGCGGCGGCTATTCGCTGCTCGAACTTGCCGTCGGACTCTCCGCGGCCGTGATGCTGATGGGAGGCATGGCCTCCGCGATTGTTGTCTCGACTCAGTCGTTGAAAGTGGCAGACACCGGCGCTGGTGCCAGAGCCGTCTCGACGGATGTCCAACGGGATTTTCTGGCCGATATTCAGCGTGCGATCAGTTTCTCCGAACGAACCGCCACTGCTGCGACATTCACCGTCCCCGACAGGACCGGTGACGGCCGCCCCGAAACGTTGCGTTATGCCTGGTCGGGCGTCGCCGGAGCTCCACTGACGTTACAGATGAACGGTGGCACCATTCAGAGTGTGGCTGTGAATGTCCAGCAGTGGCAATTGAGCTATCGAACGACTTCGATTACGGCCCCTGTGGTCCCCGACGAGAGCGTTCCTCAATTAGGACGCCTGCTATTTGTGTCTGCCGGGGTCTATACGCCGCCCACGCTATTGCAGCAGCTCGATGGCCAAACGGGAACCGTCAAGGCGACGGCCAGCGAGTTGCCGAAGATCTCGCTGTTTGGATACTGGGGCTTTAATGTCTCACTCATAGCGGCCACACAATCGGCTTCTGACTTTACGAAGGCATTCGGTGCCAATGACGTGATTTTTGTTTCGAGCGAGCCAGGAACATCGGTGGCTCAACCCAATCTGACAACATCGACATTGGGGATCGTCAATGAGAATCCCCTCATGACATCGTCTTTTGGATTTTACACGGGGACTGGTTCGACGACGGGGACGATTGTCGAGATCGGATCGGTCAGCCATTACATCACGTCATCTTATACGGCCTTACAACAGATTCCCGTGGTCAGCACCGCGACGAAAATGCAATCGTTCCCGCTGACTCAAGCCACCTCCATGGCGATTCTTGGCTTGAACGTGACGGACAACGGAGTGAACTTCGCCACGCTTGCGAAGGGCCAGCTCTCCATTCAGGGATTGGCCATTACGGGACGTCGGGCACAGTTACCCTGGGCTGCTTCACCGTTTGATGCGACCACCTTGACAACGACCGGACAAACCCTGCTCAGAACAACTCTGTTGTGGGCGGCGGGGGCGGGGACCGATGGTACCCCTTCGCTGGTCACCGTGGGCCCGACGTCGACATCGAATCTCGCGGGGTATTTTTATCAAATGAGCACGTTAATGGTGGCCACGCCCATCACACTGACTGCGAAAGGTGAAATGCATGAATTGACGGCCTATGCGAGATCGAACGGACTGCCACTTCGACTGGCGATTTACTCAGACGGAGGTGGTGTACCGAAAACAATGATTGCTCAAACGGGATTGTTGAATAGCCTGGTTCTCGATACATGGATCACGGGACCGATCCCCGCTGTTGTGTTGACTCCCGGTACCTATTGGATGGCAGCCTCGCTGAGCGACGACACTCAATTTGTCTATTTCTCGTCCCCATCGGGCGTGTCGGCATCACAAATCAGCAAGACAACATTCACGACGGGATTCCCGTCTAGTTGGGCACCAGGTTCCGGGGGACAGAAAACTTCGTATACGAGAACCCAACTGCTGATTTACGGCTCCTACATTCCCGTTCCGTAGTCATTGAAAGTCGATCACCTCTCTTTTACGGACGGTTCTCATGAGCCAAATGATTTCACAAACTTCGCGCCGAAAGTCGTCCCGATGAAGTCTTCTCGAATGCGACATTGCACCAATTCAGCACACTATCGGATGCGGTCGTCATGCGTTCCACAGATTCGACTTGGCATCACTTTGGTCGAAGTGACGATCTCCACCTTGTTGGTGGGAATTCTGGTGATCGCTTCCTTGCAGTCCGTGGCCAATGTGGGAAAGACCTGGACAATCACCAACCAACGCGTTGACGGTCAGGGATTGGCTCAGGAACTGATTCAAGAAATCGTCACCCAATTCTACACGGACCCGACCGACCCGTCGGCGACGACATGGGGGCCAGAAGCGGGCGAGACAAACCGAGCGACCTTCAATGACATTGATGACTACTCGGGGTGGACTGAGTCACCGGTAAAGAACGCGGCGGGAACCGCACTACCCGGATATGCTGGCTGGTCGCGAACGGTGCTGGTCCAGAAGATCGATCCGTCGAACTATAAGGTGATTAACAATAGTTCTTTAGATAAGGGGCTTCGAGCAATCACTGTCACGGTGACATCGCCAACTGGCAAGACGACAAGCGTTGAGGTGTTTCGCAGCAATGTCGGTGGCTCGCTACAACCGATGTCGGCCAACGCCACACTGATTACGTGGGTTGGTTGCTCACTGAAATTGGGAACGAACGCCCCAGCGACGACAGGAATTTCCCTCAGCAACCACGCCAAGGATGAATAATGCGACGTTATCCTCTCGATTCGACGACACATCGCGGACACCGACCCCATCGCCGAAGTGGCACGCTTTATGTCGGCGTCATGATGACGGCCCTGATCGTGGCGATGGTCGGACTGAGCGGTCTTTCAGTGGCCCATCTCGGAATTCGTTCCTCCCAAAGCGTTCGCGACTCTGAAAGCGCGGCCATGTTGGCGCGCAGTGCGGTCGAAGAAGGGATTCGTCAGCTCGCCGGAAATTCAAGCTGGCGAACCACATTTGCTAATAATGTTGCCTATCCAACCACTGCGATTTCGCAAAACGGTGGAACCCTGACGTGGAAATATGTGGACCTCGATGGAAGTCTCAACAACAACACGGCGGACGGCGTCCGGGTCTACGGGATCGGTCAGGCCGGAAAAGCGACTTACGTCGAAAGCGTGCTCCTCCTTCCCACAGATGCGGCCGTTACCTCACTCGGGGCGTCATTTCACTGTGCCGGAAACGTCACGCTGAGTTCTTTTTCCACGTTGACAACACAACAATTCATCAGTTCCAACGGTTCGATCACGGCGACCGCCGTTCCTTCGCAAATCGTCGGTAGTGCGCAAGCCGCGGGAACCGTGACGGGATCTGTCACACTGATGTCGACGAGCGGCGTTGCATCTCGACAGATGCCTGGCAATACGGCGTTCGACTATTACCTGGCCAATGGCACGCCAATCGATATCACGAAACTTCCGACGAGCGGGGGAAACTTCCAGATCAACAATAATGTCCTTGCCCCAGGAATCAATCCGTTCGGATCGAGCGGCAACGTCGAAGGAATCTACGTCATCGACTGTCTGGGGCAGAATCTGACGATCGGAAACTCGCGCATTATTGGAACTCTGGTGATCATCAATCCTGGGTCGACATGCGAATTCAATAACTCGATCAACTGGTCGCCCGTCAGTCCAAACTTCCCCGCGATACTGGTGCGAGGAAACGCTCAATTCAACGTCTCCCAAGCGTTACTCGATGAAAGCAGCCTGTCAACTAACTTTAATCCCACCGGGGCACCTTACAGCGGCGTGACAGACACCAACACGACCGGCCAATATCGTTCAACGATCAAGGGATTAGTCTACGTTTCAGCAACGCTCAGTTTCTCAACAAACCCCCTCGCGGCGACCTACTTCGATGGATCGGTGGTCTGTACGACTTTTCAAGACAACGCTTTAGGAAATGCAAAAATCAGCTATCGTCCGACGCATCTTGACTATCCGCCACCGGGATTCGCCGCTGGAAGTCTCATGCAGATCGCTCCAGGAACGTGGAAACGATCGGCTCTACCGTGATTTGATCGGACGGACGGCAAATAATTTGCTTTTCGTCATGGCGAGAAATGTCTTGAACGCATGGATAGTTCCCTTTGGCCAAAATCACAAATGGCCCGCTGACCACGTAACGCGTTGTCTTTTCGCAACACGATGAGGCGGTTCGCCAACAAGAGTTGGATACCGACAGTCGTTTCGGATTGTGGAATTGGCTGCCTGGAAGTCGAATGAAGGCTTCCCTTCCCGGCTGTGAGGTTCTGGTATCAAGTTTGCATTGGTGTCACTTCATTACTTCCTCACAACTCGAGGGTGACCATGCGACTTCATCGATTCTCCAAATCAGCGGCGGCCTTAACCCTCATCATCGGAAGTGTTTCTTCCATCCATGTTTGGGCTGGTGATTTTCGGGATCTGGTGAACAAGCCTGTGCTGTTGACATTGATCGACGGTCGCACTCCGCAAGGTATTCTTTCGGCGAAAACGGGTGATGAATCGTTGATCCTGCGCTCTGAACTGCCAGACATCATCATTGAAAGTCGATTCTCGTGGCGACTTGTGCAGACGATCAACGAGCTGCCGCACGCCACTGAGCAGGCGTTACCACGACCGCCGCAGCCGGCAACCATGGTACCTGTGGATGAAGACCGCGCCCTCGATAACAGCTTCCCACCCGCTCCCGCTCCACCCGGGATGGAACCGGGACAAGGATTTCTAGCGCCTCAGAATCCGCAACGGATTCCCCGCGCGATACCGGTAATCATTCCAATTGGTCCGCCGCCAGCCGTGGCGTTTCCCGACCTTCGTCGCACGGTGACGTCCCTGAGCATCAACGCGTCGACTTCGAACTGGAATCCCGATGCACAGAACGATGGTTTGATGGTGCGGATTCAACCACTCGATGGTTTTGGAAACGTTGTACCGGTCGAAGGTTACCTCGACGTACAATTGGCGACAGAAACCAAACTCTGGACGGGTGGCCAATCGACCCGGAGCGACGACCGATTCCAAATTTCTGATCGATGGAGTGTGCCAATTCACGCGGTCAACTTCACCCCGTCTGGAACAATTGTCAGATTGCCCTTTCGCAATTTCCGGCCGGACAGAGATTTAGATATCGGTCCCGACGCTCTGGTTCACGCACGACTAAGGCTTCTTTCCGCAGGAGCATT
>JANXOO010001270.1 GCA_025353525.1 Schlesneria sp.
CGAACGGGCACGGGACCTGGCGCTTTCCCAACACCATGAGGGGCCCCTCGCCGAGATGGAGCAGATGCTTTCCGAATTGTAACCTGACAATCTCGAGCTAAGTTCTGCCCTACCCACCGTCTACTCGTTCACACTCATGAATTCTTGCCGCCGCCCCTCCGGCTTCACCCTCATCGAACTCCTGGTGGTCATTGCGATCATCGCGGTACTGATCGCACTCTTGTTGCCAGCAGTGCAACAGGCTCGCGAAGCAGCTCGTCGAACACAGTGCAAGAACAATTTGAAGCAAATTGGGCTGGCGATTCACAATTATCATGACACCTTCATCAAGTTTCCTGGCAACGGAATGCAGACGGGTTGGGGCCACAATTGGATCGTATCGATCCTGCCCTACGCAGACCAGGCTCCGCTCTACAATAATTGGCAGTTCAACGGAGCGGATTCCGGATGGCACGGCGATGGCCCCGTCGGTGGTCCCAACGCCGCGAATTATGATGGCAAGCAAATTCCATGGATGATTTGCCCGTCGAATCCCATCCCCACGTTTATGAGTCGCTTTCCCACTGGTCCCTGCTTGCCAGCGCCATCGTATTTCGGTGTCCAAGGGGCAGCGCCGCTCGGAAATTATCAACCCGCTGTGAACACTGATTGGGTTCAAGCTGTGGGTGACTGGGGTATTACATCAAGGGCCGGATTGATCCTGAACAATACTTGCGCAACGATGCGTGATTGCACCGACGGACTGTCGAACACCATCATCGTCGGCGAAGAAAGCAACTTTACCCAAAATGCGGCTGGCACTACGAAAGGCGATGCTCGCCCCGGTGCGACATGGGGTTGGGCGATGGGATGTCATTCGACTTGGGGTCCGTGGGTTGGTGGCGGCGGCGTGACGACGATTCGCTACGCACCAAACTCTCGAAGTCTCGGTCTCGAAGGAGTGATCCACACAACCGAACACCAACGGAGTAATACTCCATTGAACTCGGCTCACGTTGGTGGCGTGCATGTTCTCCTCGGGGATGGCACCGTGCGGTTCATTTCGGAAAATATCAACATGCCGACGTTGACATACCTAAGTGTTGCCGCTGATTCGCAAGTCGTCGGCGAGTTCTGAATTTCTGTTCGGCCAGTTCGACTCTTGGGGGTTTGATTGCGAACCCCCCAAGAGCTTTTTACTTTTGCGATACTGCTCTGCGTTCGAGCAGATCGCTATGGTGATCGCACAATCTGTTGACGTTGTGGTTTGGCAGATCGAAATCGACTCCCGTTCAAGAGTCGAAGTAAGGCTAATTGGAGACGAGACTGCGATGTTGCGACACCTGATGATCGCTTTTTCAGTTGTCCTACTGCTCGGATGTGGTGGGAGTGGTGGAGATGGTTTCAAGGGTGATCGTGGAGTAGTTTCCGGGAGGGTCACCGTGAACGGCCAGCCCGTTCCCGAAGGGTGTAGCGTCGTCTTTCAAAGTAAAAGTGGTCCGAACTATTCTGCCATTGGGACCGTGAAGGCAGACGGTCAGTATTCGCTAATCTACAATGGCAATTCGACCCTTCCCGCTGTGACTTACACGGCAACAGTCCTGCTTCCGACCGATACGGCGGCATCCGGAAATATGACGACAGATCAGATGACAACTGGTGCTGCTGACATTGGCAAAGCTGCGAAATCGAAAGTGAAAACCAAGCACCCGTTTTCCCTCGCCTATACCTCGGCACTAACCAGCGGTCTTGAATTTCCGGTAATGAAGGGTTCAAACAAGGCTGACTTCGACCTGACTCCGTGAATTTGCGGCCGTGATTTCTTCGCGATAATGACATAAGCAACTTGCCTGCCGCAAAAGTGCCGAATTGGCGATTACCGGCGCAAAAAAATAACGACCGTCTCGCTGTTCTTTCCTACCACTCTCTCGTGTACGCAGCCGGGGCGGATTCTGAAATTGTCGGGATCTTCGCCACCGCCGAGCTTGCCTCGGTGGAGCCATGATTGGCCACTATCAACGGGATACGGTGCGTTGATTGCGTTACCACAACCGCTCACCACTGTGTTCTCCACGCAACAAATTATCCGGTATCAACTTGAGGAATTCTTGTCAGGCTTGCGGGCGTTTTCCTCCATCGGCGTTTTCCTCTTTCCACCCACGGTCAAAGGGATTTGTCCCCGGCGCATCCTGTATACTGGCTACGGCATCAATGAGTGGTGAATCATCGCTCCACCGAGGTAGACTCGGCAGTGGCGGTTGACCCGACTGTGCCGTCGTTTAGTTCGCCAATCAGGGCTCCACCGAGACAAGCTCCGCGGGGGCCAGGAAATCTATCGACTTGCTACAATTTCTCGATCTCGTGCGATGTCAAGACTCCAACAAATTCAGAATCCGCCCAATCGGCCGTTTCGCGACATTCTGTACTCGGTCGTGATCGCAGTTTTGATTTCGCACAACCTCGGTTGTGATTCGAAGAAAGATCCTGGTACTGCGCCGCAAGAAGCAATTTCACAAGACCCTGTTGTCAAGACTCACCCTTGGCAACTTGTAACCTCTCCGATTGCCGCAACCGTTCTTCAGACTCCGCGTGATCCCCGCCCGAATGACTGGTTCACCGAGCCCGATACAGGAATCGACTTCACCTATCACAACGGCCGTGAAGGCAACACGTTCACCTTGATGGAATCGATCGGCGGAGGCGTCGCGCTCTTCGACTTCGACGACGATGAACTCCCTGATCTATTTCTGACGGGTGGGGGATCGATACAAGGGAGTCCGATCGCGGTCGCTGGTTTGCCCAACGCTTTTTTTCGCAATCTCGGTGATTTTCATTTCATGGATGCCGGTGCCAATGCGGGTCTGGCTTCCTCATCAAATTACACGGTGGGTTGCAGCGTCTGTGACTTCAACTGCGATGGTTTTCCGGATCTGTTTGTAACGGGCTATCCGCGTTGCACCTTCTACTGCAATCGGGGTGATGGAACGTTTCAAGAATTGTCCGACTCTGAAACCGTCGCCAATGTCGGACTGCATGCGGCAAGCGTTTGGGGTGACTTTGACGGTGACGGCCTGCCCGATGTATTCGTCTCGGGCTATGTGACATTCGATTTGCGCGAGGACCGCAACTGCGGTGAAGATTTGCGCGGGATTCGCGACATCTGCGGGATCTGGCAGTATCCGCCCGGCACGGATCGGATCTACCGAAATCAGGGTGACGGAACATTCGTAGAAACAACGTCGCCCTCAGGACTGCGTAACGACGGTAAAGGACTTGGGGCGATCGCTGCGGATATCGATGGCGATGGGGCTCTCGATCTATACGTCGCGAACGACTACACCCCGAATTTTCTCTATCTCGGCGACGGACGCGGGGCATTCCAGGAACGCGGACTCGAATCTGGCGCGGCTCTCGACTCCAAGGGTGCTCCACAGGGGAGCATGGGGGTCGATTTCGGCGATTACGATGGAGACGGACGGGGGGATCTTTTCGTCACGAACTATCAATTGGAAGACAACACGCTATATCGCAACCGGGGCGATGGCTTATTCTCGGTCGCGGACCATGTCGGGCTGGAAGAGGTCTGTCGTCTGTATGTCGGTTTCGGTACAGGCTGGGTCGACTTCGATAGCGACGGCTGGCTGGACCTGTTCGTCTCAAATGGACACGTCATGTATTACACGGGACAGAGCGCGTACGAACAGCCCCAGTTCCTGTTTCAGAACGTTGGCGGCAAGCGATTCGAGAATCGCTCTGCGGACGGAGGCCCCTATTTCAGTATCGGGCATGTGGCACGCGGAGGCGCATTCGGCGATCTGAACAATGACGGATCCCCCGACCTCGTTGTTGTCCATCAGAATGCCCCTGTGAGCATCTTGAAAAACCAAATCATTCCCACGCGATGGGTCAGTCTCTGTTTGCACGGAATCCACTCTGATCCATTCGGTGTCGGAGCAGTGGTCACCGCGCGATTCTCGCAAAGAGATTTGGTGCGACATGTCCGCGGCGGAGCGGGATACCTTTCGCACTTTGATCGCCGAATTCTGATCCCCGTCGACGAAAATCAACCGGGTGCCTGCAGCGTCAAATGGCTTAACGGGAAACAGGAAGTTTTCAAAAACTTGAGGCCAGGGCAGACTCATCATTTGATTGAAGGACACGGCGAGCAATCAGCGTCTCCATAGTTCGGTTTGCAAAGCAAAACACCGGGAGGGCGCAGTGTAAGCGTTCACGGCCCGGGACTGGCTCATTTTTCCGGCGAGAAACAGGCGAGTCTCCCATGGTATGAACGATGAATCTTCCAAGTATCCCGGGAAATTGTGCCTGTCCCACGTCTTCAGGCCGTGAACGGTTACGGGCGAAGTGGCTGCTGAGCCGCGAATCGCGCTCACTCGCTGGCATAGAATGGAAACGCCAAATCATGTTTTTCCGGAAACACCGCCGTTCCATCATCGCGATGACGGTTGGCTTATCGCTCGTCACGATGATGGCGCTCGTTTCCTACCGCTCGACCCGCGGCACTCCGGAATGGGAGCTGGAGCAAATTCGGCTCGCATCAGAAAGTCCTGCCAAATCGTTGATTGCCGTTCGCGCATTGATCCAATCGGCTCGCGGCGATTTTCCAGAAGCGCAGCTTCTGGAATGCCAACTGCTATTGAGATTGCGAAAACTCAACGATGCCAAAGTGCGATTCGCGGAACTGCAACATCTGGAATTGTGCGATCACAAGCATCTCGCCCGGTTTGCCGAGCAGGCGCAGGCCGTCGGTGAAAATGATTTGGTGGCACGAGCTCTGCTCGCAATGGGAAACGACGTCCACCGGAATCCACAGCACCTCAAACATCTCATCTTTGCCCTTTACTCGCGACAGAACGCAGACGAACCTGAAGGGCGAATTCTGCAGCTCTGCGAAGAGTACTCGCAACTTGTTCCGGACGATGCGTTTCCCTGGCTGATCAGTTCCAGTCTGTATCACGAGCGAGGAGTGCCAAAACTAGCGATTCACGCATATCGCGAATCGCTCAGGCGTTCGCTTGCACCGGAAGAGTTGCATCGGACAAGGACCCAGCTCGTTCAGCTCGAGTTGCTTGTCGGGGACCTTCCGCAAGCACGAGATCATTGCGACGATTTGCTGAAGGAGACACGCGATCCCGAGTTGCGGAAGCTGGTATCCGCCATTCATGCGGAACTGCTGCAACGCGAAGGGAGGCCTGCCGAGGCCATAAACCTGCTCGATCAATTGCTGGCCGGAAATCCTGACTGGACTCAAGCCCGCGTCTTGCGCGGGAGATGCCGGTTCGATGTCGGCGACATGCCGGGTGCCATCAGCGATCTTTCCGAGGTAGTCCGAGTGAACGATTTCGACCAAGAATCGCACTATGTCTTATCCCAGGCGTATCGGCAACAAAAGAACGAGTTTGAGGCGAATCGACATTTAAATCGGAGTCGCGCGTTGTCGGATGTCATGTCACAGATTTTGACACTGGAAAACCGGCTTCGAAACGATCTCTACAACCGAGAATTAAAGCTTCAACTCGCTGAGCTGAATGAGAAACGCGGAGACAAGGAAAAGGCCGCGGCATGGCGTCGCGGTGCTGAGAGACTTCAAGGATCTCTTCCGGTTCCGTAGCTGAAAGGATGAACTGCAACAATGTTGTCATGGAGTTCAGCGGCTTGAATGACCGGATGACGATGGGGCTGGTTGGCAAGTGAAACCAACGCAGAGATTAATTCGGCAAACTTGTGATTGCCGGGAGGAACATACCGGGTGCCGGTGATGAGGACGCGGCCCGTGCGAAAAAATCCTGCTCCCGTCGCATCAATGTCAGCCATCACCTCGGCATGAACATCGGAAAAAACAAAGGGGACATTCTACTTTTTGCTTGATTGCCTCACCTTCAACGTGCTGGTCGGAGCTGGTCTCCGACAGTGAGATGACGAGAATCGCGATGAGCCGAAATCGATTCTCGTCATCTAAAGTACGCTGTCACTTTCTTTGATCACGGTGTCGCCGACAGAAATAAAAAAGTAAGTATTCGGCGCAGCCGTGGGTGGCAGGAATTGGTCTGCCCAGGAATTGCGAAAATCGAGTAAAAAGCCGGGCGTCATGGACGATACCTTGCTCTTATCTCCGGCGAGTCTTTCCGTTGCTGAGTTGTTGAGAGTCAATCGACAACTCAGCGAGGGTCTGGCCAGCTTGTCG
>JANXOO010001292.1 GCA_025353525.1 Schlesneria sp.
CTCGGGGCAGAGTGGCGCGGCAAATGCCGCCGCGTCGCCCCAGTTCATTGGCGGTGACCGATTTTTGCTCGGCAAAAGCCCTGTCGCTCCGCGACAGGTTTGCCGAATTGCAAAAACACTGCCTGTTGAAATCAAGGCGACGAATTGCAAATGCGCGTGTGAAGTTCATCGAAGGTTTAGATCGAACGGATGCCTTGGGCAACATGCTTACATGGTTGCGCTTCGGCGATCCTGTCGCAGAGCGACAGCGCTACATTTGGCAGACTCGCCTCCTCTGAGATAGTCGCATTTGAATTCCCTTCAAATTCAGAATCCGACACCTTCCGTGTCGATACCGTTTGATTCGAACGACATCTCATGCGGTTCCGGGTGGTACCGTTGGCACCCCAATCATCGTACGACCGGGGACTCACTTCCGGCAAGCAATGAAAAGCTACCCAATTCGCACAACCGCATCGCGATTCGGCGGTTTATTTCGACTTCGTTGACGGGGTTCCATGGGAGCATGCTGCGAACGAGTTTCAGATAAGAATCCTTTTCTTCTCCTGATGCCATAGCGACTGCGACCGTTGTCGCACGTTGCGCGATTCGAGCAACGCTGCCGTTCATCAGCGACATTGTCAGGTCGGTCATGACGCCTGCCGTGTGACCCCGTCCAATGGCTTTCAAAGTGCGTAACAACGCGCTTTCGACCATGTAGATCTCAATGATGATGTCGCTGATCGCGGCCAGAATCTCCTGCTGATCTGAAACCGACTTTCCGAATTTGCTCGCAGCGGCAGCCGTCATCAACAACGCCAGTTGCTTTGCCTCGCGTAACAGGTTGGCGACAGCCTGCAACGGATTCGTTTCGTTGGCAATCCTGACCGATACTTTGGCCGACGCTTCTGCGGCAGCCGGAAACGCGAATCGACCTCGCTGGACGCGACGCAGCAACGTGCCGGGGATGAACAGCCGGTTAATCTCGTTCGTCCCTTCGAAAATTCGATTGATTCGTGCGTCGCGGGTGGCGCGTGCCGGAGTGAACTCTTCCGTGAATCCGTAACCCCCGTGAATCTGCAATGCCTCGTCCGCTACCGAATACAGCGCCTCGCTGCATGAGACCTTGATGATCGAACACTCGATCGCGAACTCTTCCATCCCGCGTGGAAATGGCGGATCAGTCAGGTCCAGTTGCTCCCCGTTCGCCATCACCGCATCGATCATCGCTGCCGTACGATAGATCGCACTTTCCGCCGCAAAAGTTCGCGCAGACATCTCGCCGAGTTTCTGTTGAATCAATCCAAACGAAGCCAACGGCTTTCCGAACTGTTGGCGTTCCAAAGCGTATTTGGTCGCGGTCCTGATCATGTCGGCGGCACCGCCCACGGCACCGGCTCCCAGGCTGAATCGCCCGAAATTCAAAATATTGAAAGCGATGTAAGCTCCGTTCCCGACGCCGCCAAGCACGTTTTCAACGGGAACGCAAACAATATCCAGCACCACGCGGCGTGTCGAAGATGTCTTGATTCCCAGCTTGTGTTCTTCCTTGCCGAACGAGACGCCCGGAAAGTTTCGCTCGACCAGAAACGCCGTGACATTTTCACCGTCAACTTTGGCAAAAACAGTGAACAAGTCGGCCCATCCTGCATTCGTAATCCACATTTTCGTGCCGTTGAGAACATAATGCGTTCCGTCCGGTGAGAGCGTTGCTTTCGTTTTCATACCCAGGGCGTCCGAGCCCGAACCTGTCTCGCTCAGGCAATACGCCGCCATCAACTCGCCCGTCGCCAGTTTCGGAAGATATTTCTGTTTCTGTAATTCCGTGCCGAAGTAACTTGTTGGCATCGTTCCGATCCCTGAATGGGCTCCGCAGGTGACGCCGAAACCGCTAAGTCGCGACAACTGGGCTGCGACGCCGGTTGCCACAATCTTTCCCAGCCCCAGTCCGCCGTATTCCTCGGGAACTTCCAGCGCGAACAGTCCCAGTTCGCCGGTCTGCTTGAACAGCTTGACCGCCAGTCCTGGTTCCTGATGTTCCAGCGCGTCGAGTCGCGGAAAGACTTCGCGATCCATAAACCGCTCGGCCGTTTCAGTGATCTGCTGTTCTTCCGTCGACAGATCTTCAGGCGTGAACACCAGGTTCGGATCAGTCTCGCCCAACAGAAAATGTCCGCCGGTCAGATGGGAAGGAAGTTGATTCATGAAAGAGCTTTCGCGGAATCGGGTTTCGGTGACGAACGGGACTGACAGGACTGCTGCGACCTGTCGGACTGGTGAACAGTAGTGCCGGATACTATATCAGCCCCAGTCGTTCGGCGAGGATTTCGGCGATATCCATGACCCTGGCCTGGCTTTCGTTGGCAGCAACGCCGTCAGTCATCATTGTCAGGCAGAACGGGCATCCGACAGCAACGGTCTGTGCACCGGTTTCCAGTGCTTCGCTCGCCCGCAGCGTCGACACCCGTTGCTGTGGCGATTCTTCCATCCACATCCGCCCGCCGCCAGCACCGCAACAGGATGTCTTTTCGCGACAGCGGGGCATCTCACGCAAGGCGGCGGGAGCTGGTCCGATTGATGAAGGCAACAGCGCGGCATTCAACACCTCGCGCGGTTCGGCGTGAACACCATTCACTCGGGCAAGATAACACGGATCATGATACGTCACACCTGCCAACAGCGATTCGGGAATCTCGCCTGGAATTTTCAATCGGCCTTCTCGAATCAGTTGCGCCAGAAATACCGAATGGTGCAGCACTTCAAACTGACCACCGAACTGAACGTAGTCATTGACCAATGCGTTCACGCAGTGCGGACAATGCGCTACGATGCGATGAACAGAATACCTGTTCAAGGTCGCGATGTTGGCTTCTGCCAATTCCTGAAAGAGGAATTCATCCCCCAGTCGGCGAGCCGAATCGCCCGTACACTTTTCTTCGGTGCCGAGAATCGCAAAGTTCACATCGGCGGCGTTCAGAAGTTTGACAAACGCACGCGTCACGCGTTGTGCGCGGCGGTCGTATGAACCCGCACATCCGACCCAGTATAGAATCTCGAAGTCCGGATTTTGCACGACGGTCGGGGCTGCGGCTTTTCGTGGCTGAATCGGCACGTCGGAATCGGGATTTCCGCCTGATTCGAAATGATTCGAACAGTTCGCGGTATTCGGCTGATGATCGTTCACAGAGGGCCTCATGCAGGTGGAGCGGAATCGGGGGTACGGGTCCAGTTTGCCCGCTCGTCATCGGGCAGGCCCCAGGGGTTTGATGTCGATTGCATTCGGCGCAATGCCGTTGCCGCCGTACCACTCAGCCCCCCTTCGCTGGCCAGGTGTCGGCGCAAGTCAAGGATCAGCGTCAGCTGGTCGACGCGGACGGGGCACGCAACGACGCACGCACTGCATGCCGTACACGACCAGACCGTCTGCGGCAGGATCACATCGTGGGGGTTCAATGCAGTCGCGGAGTCAACCCAGGGCAGTCGCTCCATCACCCCTTTCAAGTCCTGCACGATCTTTTTAGGAGACAATGGCTTTCCTGTCGCAAACGCTGGACACACATCCTCGCACCGACCGCATTCCATGCAGGCATCCAGGCTGATGAGCTGTTGCGTCGTGAGATGCCGGATATCACTGATACCAATCCGTCCATCCAGTTCCGCCTGTTCCAGCGTCACCGGCTGCAGTTGACCGAGTGCCGGTTGAGCCAACATCAGGTTCAACGGACCGGCAATCAAATGAAATAACCTTGTGAAAGGGATTGCGGCGATGAAACCAAAGACCAGAACGGCATGCAGCCACCACATCCACAGATGAGCTGCTCGGGTCTGCGTTTCGCTCCAGTCGATCAGATATGATGCCAGCCAGTACCCGACGGGCGAACAGTGAGCCCCTGCCCCCACAGGTTGTTGCCAGGCCATTCGCAACGCTTCAACGGCATAGCCGGTCATCCCGATCGACAGAAAAAGGACCAGCACCATCCAGTCGGTCGCGCGGTGCCCTGTACTGGACGGCCTCCACAATCGCCGTCCGCAAAAAAGAAGTGTACCCAACAGGAAAAGCAGTCCGAAGATGTCGAGCGTCAACTCATAAATGACGTAATACGTCCCGTGGTGAAAACTGAACGATCGCGAGACCATGGCCGCAAGGTGATCGACTTCCAGCAGCGTCGTCCCCAGC
>JANXOO010001320.1 GCA_025353525.1 Schlesneria sp.
GTGCATCACCTGAGTGGTGTAATACCACTCGAACACGTTGCGTCGACCGGCCGTCCATTGCGGTCGATGGCGTTCCTCCATCAAAAACATTGCTCCGTCAATCATCGGCGGGTGAGTTTTGGGCCAGCCGAGCCACTGCCGACAGAGCAGGCCAATTGCCGTTCGCGCTGGTGTCACGCGTGAATCGGGTTCATCGGGTTCGTACTTGTACCGTGCTCCATTTTGTTCCTGAACCCGGTCCAGGAATCGGGACGTGCGTTCAAATTCTTCGTTTTTGACTTCAATCCCGGCGACTCGCGCCGTCTGGAGGGCCATCAACGCCCATGCGGTGACTGATATGTCGCCCGACATAACACGTTGATTCAGCGGTCGGTATTTCCAGCCACCCATTTCGGGATGCTGCGATGCGATCAGGTAGTTCACGGCCCGCTCGGCAGATGGCCTGAACTGATCGTCTTGAGTGAGTGCCAATGCTTCGCACAGTACGATCGTTCCCATTGCATGAGCGTAAAACGCACCGTTGCGACCTTCTTCCTGTCGCTGATCGTGGAGATCGCCCGAGGCGGGATCCTGAATCTCGCGCAACCACTTCAGTCCTTTGGCGACAACAGAGCGGTGCTCGCCGATTTGATGCGTCTCACCGTGGCCCAGTAACGCGAGCAGGGCAAGTGCTGTGGCTCCCGTGTCAGTTTTGATATACGGTCGCCCTGCATCGGGGTAGCCCTGATGCAATTCCCAATGCCCGTCACTCGTCTGTTGCCGCGACAGCCACCCGAGCCCCGCGTTGATCGCCCGTTCGGATTCCGTCGAACCACCGGGATGCTCTTTGCTTCCGTTTCGCGTTCTCGCGCTGCGACCGGCGAGTACTCCGCTAACGCCAACAGGGGCGACTCCGATCGCTTCTCCAACTCGATCTGCGTCATCTTTGGACGGAGTAGATTTTCCCTGTTCAACCGAGGTGGCAATCGATGCGACTTCGACCGGAACCACGTTTTTTGTCTTCGAGCGATCAGGGGCTGAGACAATTGTTTCTCCGTGCGGATCCCATGTCACGACGAACGTATCGAACTTGTCGAAGCGTTGCACCCTGATCGCCACGAACCCAAGGATTAACAACACAACGACATGTGCCACCAGACTGACCAGGATTCCCGGTCCAATGGCTTTTGCGTCCCTGCGGAATCGTTCGAGCCCGCTCAGGTTTCGCCGACGTTTTCTCGGGGGAGCGTTGGGCCTGATGAATTCACCGTCACTGCAAATAAAGAAAAAAGCCGTCCCCGTTTTGGGGACGGCTCGGGCATTATACCGCAGCCGCTGCTTGACGCGATTACGGCAAGAACGGATTTCCTGGGCTGTCCTGGAAGTTTTGCGGGAAGAGCGGGTTCGGGAAGAGCGGATCAGCAATAGTTCGCAGGTTGAAGTCTCCGTTGAAGAACTCATTGAACAGGTTCTGTGCGGTACCGTTCTGTGTGAACTGGTTCATCGTATCCAGTGCATTTCCATTGTCGATCTGGAAGAGTTGAGCGAGCCGAGCTCGCGGAAGTGCAAAACTGAAGTTGTCTTTCAGAGATTCCGCAACATAGAAGGCTCCGTTAGGTGTCGAATTGCCTTGCAACTGCCCGCCGGGGCGACCAAAGTTGACGGTCGGATCCTGGATGTTGATCGTATTTCCGTTGTTGCCCGTCAAACGCATATCCAGTTGTGCCGTTCGTTCCCAGAATACGGTGCTGAATGCTGGTGGTGCCGCTCGAATGCTCGGCGAAGGAAACCATACGGCCCCGGTGACCGGGTTGTACTGGATGAACGACTCAACATGCAGATCATTGGCAACGTTTCCGGTAATCGTATTGCCCTGAATATCAGCGGCCAGATACGAATCAGTGCTGACGCGAATGAAGACACCATCAGCAGCCCTCAGGTTTCCGGCTTTTCCGTTGTATTGAATGAAATTGTTGTACAAATTCAATCGTGCATTGTCCAAAGTCGGCAACCACAAGTAGTTGCTCATCAAAGCAGCGTCCCGGATGGGGGAACCCGTGCCTTCGTTCGTGACAAAGCGGCTGGTAAACGCTTCCGGGTCGTTCGGGTCAAACGGAACCGGCGGCACGATCGTTGCGAGTGAGTCGATGAATCTTGTAGAGTTCTGGGTCCGCGAGAATCCGGCGTTTTGTTCCCACCGTACACCAAACAGACCATTGCTCGAAATAATATCGTTGCTGATCGTGACCGTACTCAGTTGTCCCCCGCCCGAATGCGGGAACCGGTACGATCCAAAGTTGCCTTCGATCAGGACGTTGATGCCCGAACCGCCGTTATTGATAATGCTCGAATTGGTAATGGTCGCATTGATCAGGCCACTCGGGTTGGCGTCAATGTTGCCGGTATCGTTACTGGTCGTCGTTCCGTCAGAAAAATCGTCTCCGAACAGGTTAATTCCGTGTAAGATATTTCCTTGAATCGTCGAGTTATTGACGTTCAGCGTCCCGATCCCGGCACCGTTAAACAGCCGGGTTTCCACGAGAGCACCGTCCACGATCGTCTCCTTGGAGAGCACCTCGAAATTG
>JANXOO010000128.1 GCA_025353525.1 Schlesneria sp.
AGGATACGAAGGTCACTTCCGTCGAACCGGCGGCAGCGGCGGTCAAGACGACGACGAACCCGCGATCAGCGTCCCTGGCCGATTTTTGCCATGCATTGTTGAATTCGAGCGAATTTCTTTATGTCGAATAGCACCATGAAATGAGGCGCGATGTGATACCTCCCCGGCGAGACTTCCTGTACCAGTGTGGATTCGGTTTCGGTGCGATCGCATTACAAAGTCTCTTATCGCAGAAATCCGCTGCTGCTGCCGTCTCATCGCCTCTTGCACCAAAAATCCCGCCGCTCCCTGCACGTGCCAGGAATGTGATTTTTCTTTTTATGGAAGGGGGGCCGTCGCACCTTGATCTGCTCGACCCCAAACCACTATTAAACACTCTGGCCGGGACGCCACTGCCCGACAGTTTCGGGAGTGTCATCACGCCGATGGGAGAATCGCGTTCACCGTTGCTGCAATCGAAGAGACAGTGGAAACAGCACGGACAAAGTGGAATGTGGTTCAGCGACTGGATTCCACAGATCGCCGATCATGCGGATGATCTGGCCGTCATCCGGTCGTGTTGGGCGGACGGGATCAATCATTCGGCAGGCGTCTGCCAGATGAATTCCGGATCGCTATTGGGGGGTCGACCGTCGCTGGGTGCCTGGGTGACGTACGGATTGGGGACCGGCAATTCCAATCTGCCTGCCTTTGTTGTCATGCAGGACAACCCGTCGAGCGTGGTCAATGGTCCTCGAAACTGGAGTGCCGGGTTTATGCCAGCCGTCTATCAGGGTGTGCGAATGCAGGGAGGTGCCGAGCCGATTCCGAATCTCAATACGCCCGAAGGCGTGGCCGAGACACAGCAGCGCGGCAAACTCGACTTCATCAATGCGCTCAACCGGAATTATGCGGACCGGTTCCCGGACCAAACGGAACTTTCGGCGAGGCTGTCGAGTTACGAGTTGGCGTTCCGGATGCAAAGTGAAGCACCATTGGCTGTCAACCTGACGGAAGAGACTGCCGTAACACAACGGATGTATGGCCTTGAAAAGAAAGAGACCGCGTCGATGGGGCGACTCTGTTTGCTCAGCCGCCGATTGGTCGACTGGGGCGTTCGATTCGTGCAGATTTACCACGGGGCGAGCAGCAAATGGGACGCACATTCCGGTATCGAAAAGAATCATGCAGAACTCTGTCGAAGTATGGACCAACCGGTCGCAGCACTGCTGGCAGATCTCAAGGCGCGGGGCCTTCTCGATGAGACGCTGGTAATTTGGGGCGGAGAGTTCGGTCGAACCCCGATGAGTGAAAAGGGGGACGGCCGTGACCACAATCCGACCGGTTTCAGCATGTGGTTCGCGGGGGGCGGTGTGCGGGGCGGGCAGACGATCGGAAGCACCGATGATCTCGGCCTGCGTGCCGTGGAAGACCGTCTGCACGTCCACGACCTGCACGCCACGATTTTGTGGTTACTGGGCCTGGACAACATGGGCCTTGTCTACAACTACAAAGGCCGCCCCGAACGTCCGACGCTTAACGAAGGCGAACCCTTCGTAAAAATTGCTCGACGGTCCTGAATCAGTTGCCGTTTTATGGGAAAGTCACTGAGCAACGAAAGCGTTATCAGCGCGATTGTGACAGCCCGTTAACTCTGGAACATTCCCAAAGAAGCACCGCTGCGACTGCCGACACGTTCAGCGATTCGACTCGGCCACTGCCGCGAAGTGTGACGAGTGAGTGACAGACTTCCGTGACGTCGGCGGCGAGTCCCTCTTCTTCGTTTCCCAGCACAAGTGCGATCGGCCTGGCGTCGACTCGGCGGAAATCGGGGTTACCGCCTCGCGTTGCGGCTCCGACGACAAGATAGTGCTCGCCCAGTGAGCGGATGAATGACGGAAAATGGATGACGCGGAAGATGTCAACGTGATCGAGCCCCCCTTCTGCCACGCGGTAGGTCGCTTCTGTTGGCATGGCTGCCTGAGGGTGGTCTGGCAGGATGAGTTTCGATACGCCAAAGTACGCTGCGGATCGGACGATGGCTCCCAGGTTGTGAACGTTTGCGATTCGATCAAGCAGCAAAAGCGTCTCGCCCTTTCTGGCCCAGTCACGAATGTCGTTGGGAGTCGGCGAACGGATCGTGGCGGGCTCGACGACAACGACGATCCCTCCGTGATGAATCGAGCCCGAGATTTTTTCGAGTTCATCGGATTCGACGCAACGATAAACCAGTCTTTCTTTCGCCATCCATCGGCAAAGATCGCCGACGCCGGGGGCCGTCGCCAAATTGAAAAACAGTCGCTTGACCGAATCAGAATCGGATTCAAATCGCGAGCGAACGGCGTTCAAGCCACAAATAACCAACTCTTTGGAACTCATTCGACCCACTCTTTGGACTGGACACTGCGGTTGCCGGACATCGTACGCAGCGTCCAGTTCGTTTTTTTCGGTTGCAATACATATTCCGGCTGCACGCCGGATCAACGGCGATCGGGGATTACATGCAATCCAGCACAACTTCGTGGCATGGCTGCCAGTTGGCTGCGTGCGGAATGCCGAACGTCCATCACATCGTGCCCGATTCCCGATTTTCACGTTGTAAGGCAAAAACTCTATGCTCCACGGAAGTTAACGTTACTTCGGAATTCCACCGGTCGCAATGGCATGCAGCCTGCTTCATCCCTGATCGGGCGAATCGAATTCGATTTGCCAACAAAATCGGCATGGTGATGGTGATCGCTCGGCGGTGTTTACCGGGCAGCGATCGCGGAACGATCAATATGGCGACCGGCAGTAATGGGAATACCGCTTGTTGACGAGCGGGGACTGGCACCAGAAAGACCTGGCGGCAGTCCCCGTTTTTAAGCAGGAATGTTTTCGACTGCTGGCCGCCGAAAACAAAGGAGATTTCAGATGGATCGACATCATTCGCTCGAGGGTTCAACAGGACAAACCGTTCCCCGAAGCGGCTTTTTGTGTATGGGAGTCTTTCGAGAAATATTCGTGGTCGGATTGGCCGTTGGACTGGTGATCGTGTTC
>JANXOO010001423.1 GCA_025353525.1 Schlesneria sp.
AATACAAAGGGGACATTCTACTTAAACGTTTAAGTAGAATGTCCCCTTTTTTCCATCCCAGCCAAGATCAATTCAAAACCATTGGTACTTTCTCTTTGACCACTCGCCTTCAGAGAACCGATTGAGTTTCCCCTGATCGAAAGATCGGGGGCGGATTGAAACGGAAACAAAGCCAGTCGCAACAGCGTCGGCTTGCCGTTTCCAATGATGTTTCTGGTGGATGTAACCCTTTTCAACAAGCGGAAATCCCTTTCCTGCCTGTCACCTTGAAACAGATCTCACATCAGACGACTTTGAAAAAAACGAAACCAGGATGGTTTCGCTACGGCCTGGATGCTGCTGCCGCGTCACACCTGAGGAATCATCTGTTCCAGCTGAATTTCAGGGGTTTGCGTTAATTCCAGCATTCAAGTTTCACTGCGATTCACCCACATCGAAACAGACTGCTTCGACGGCATTCCTCAGCAGCAGCTTTCCCCGGACGAGGGTCGGGTGGTTCCAGCAAAAACCGCTCTCGAGAACTTTCATCTTCGCCAGCACTTCGGGCTTTGTCGGTGTCGCCGGAATCAGCAGCAGGTCTCCGTCCTCGCTGCTCATCAACAACACGTCGTCGATGAGCAGGATCTGGCCGTAACCGTAGCGACCCGACTTCCATTTGATCGCTCCGTTTTCCACGTCGACGCAGGTCAGCGTTCCGTCGTCGAGTCCGTAGATACAACCGTCACGCACCACGAAGTCGTTGAATTTGGGGCGGAACCGGTTCGAAGACCAGCGTTTCGATACGCTCCATACAGATCCTTCTGATTTGATATCCAGCCGGACGGTTCCAATACCGTAACCTGTACCGAATAATACCGACTGATCGTCGAGCCTCCACGGCATCGACGAATTCATGTTCGGCCCATTTTCGTGCCGAAAGAACCATAATTCCGCGCCTGTTTCCAGCGAGTGACCTGACAGTCCGTTGCCGTTCGCAATCAAAAGCTGTCGAGTGTCCCCAATGGTTTCGACTCGCGGACTCGAATAACCCGCCAGATGCTTTCCAGCGGCCCGAACCGGATCGCCTGTATTCTTGTCGTAAGCGGCAACCCCTTTGTCGTAGGCTGGCTTCCCCTCAATCGCTGTACCTCCAGGAATCACGACGACCAGATTGTCGACGACAAGCGGCGAGCCGGAAAGGCCCCACTGAACGTTGGTAGCAGGCACTTTGCCGTCGCCCGCATCGTCGAGGATGTTTCTGGTCCAGAGCGTTTGACCGGTTGACGCCTCCAGGCAATTCAGCACCCCGGTTCCGCCCAGCGAATACAGTTTTCCCGAATCGAATTGCGGGGTCGCGTGAGGGCCGGGACCACCGTTCGCATCGACGATCGAGAGTAATGTTTTGTCTGAATGAGCCCACAATTCCTTTCCGGATGCGATGTCGTACGCGACGACGCATTCGTTCTCATCCCGTTGTTCCTGCGTGAACACGAAGTGGTCGACGACGGCGAACGAGGACCAGGCTCGGCCTACGGGATGCCGCCAGACCTCGCGCGGTGGTGATTTCTCCCAATTGCGTCTGATCGAACCGCCACGAACGATGCCGTCGCGACGCGGAC
>JANXOO010001463.1 GCA_025353525.1 Schlesneria sp.
ACCTGCGACTATCGCACGAATTCGTCCCGGTTCGATCATCAGATCAACCACCGAACCATTGCGAACATAAGTCGCTCCGCGCGGCAGCCGATTCGCGTAGTCATGATAGCGTTCCAGATTCGCACACCACTTGATGCCCCAGAATGTTGTGGCGAGCTTTCGACCTTCGGGTTTGGCCGCGGCCGGTTCCCGCTTCTCTTTGGCGGCGAGTTTCTTCGCGACAGCACGGGCATTGGCGAGCTTTTGCCCGACAGGAACGTAGGGTGCCCAGTCCCTGTATCTACCATAGTCATAGCGTCCCATGCCACATCCTTTTCTGAAAAGAAGTCCGTTTGTTTCGACGGAATCCGGCTTGAACCCGTCTGTCAGTTTGGTCTTGGCTATTTACCCGGTTATGCCAACTGATGCAACCGGTTGCCTGATCCCGTCCGCACCGGCCTGGAACTGTCGGAATCATCCTGACGTTTTTTTTGCACGCTTGACAGGACGTGGCGAATCGTCGGACTCGCCATCGCTGTTCGCGGAGTCGCCGACATCTGCCGTGGCCCGGCCCAGGTCCAGTGCCACAAATTTCAACAGTTCGCTATCGGACATTTCAGTCAACTTCGGCACTGCGTCGTCATCGAGAATTTTCCCTGCCATAGCCTTCTTGTCAGAGATCATCGCATCAATCCGCTCTTCGATCGTCCCCCGGCAGACAAATTTATGAACCAGAACATTCCGTTGTTGGCCAATCCGGAACGCTCGGTCGGTCGCCTGATTCTCGACAGCCGGGTTCCACCAACGGTCGAAATGAACCACATGTGACGCGGCAGTGAGGTTCAGGCCGCTGCCTCCTGCTTTCAGTGAGATCACAAAAAAGGGACGCGTCGCATCCTGTTGGAACTCGCGCACAAGTTCGCTGCGTCGTTTGACCGGTGTTGCCCCGTGCAATACCAGTCCTGTTTGACCAAACACCGTTGCCAGGAATTCCGCCAAAGGATCGCAGAGTGACTGAAACTGGGTGAAGACGAGAACCTTTTCCTGGCGAGCGACAATCGGCTCGCACAATTGCCGCAGCCGAAGGAATTTGCCGCTTTGGTCTGGTGCAAACGTCGATTCTCGCAAGTATTGCGCCG
>JANXOO010001513.1 GCA_025353525.1 Schlesneria sp.
GTCTGAATCAAACACCCGGTACGACTTTTGTCCAAAATCGGAAGGGCAAAGATAACTGGGGAGGATCGACGCGGCGATCGATTGTCTGGCGATACCAAATGAAAAGTTGATGTTGTTCTGGATTGGCGCCTGATCCATACCGTTCAGGATGAATGACTGCCATCCCCATCCGGCTCCGGTTTCTTGCAACGCGTAGGTGGGGGGGCCATCGGCATCCGTCTTGTTTTGTATCCGGACCGTTGAGACGGCACTCACATACCCGGGCGGAAAACTGTTCATCGACTCGTGATACGAATGCAAAGCAATCCCGATCTGCTTCAGATTATTTGCACATTGCCGCAGTTCGGCAATAGATCGCGCTCTCATCACGGCGGGGAGCAACAACGATACCAATACGCCAATGATGGCGATCACTACCATCAGTTCAATTAATGTAAATCCACGGCGAAATTTTGAACGGGGCATCACTTACCTCACTTTCCAGAGTTTAATCGTACTATCGTGGCTGGCAGTGATCAATGTCAGATTGTCGGGAAGAATCGCCATCTGTCCGACGGCATAATCGTGTCCATTCAGACGGCTGATCTCTTTCTGGCGTTTCAAATCCCAAATGACAATGACCTTGTCCTGCGATCCAATTGCGAGAATCTGTCCATCTGGAGAAAACGCAGCACCGCAAAGAATATGAGCATTCGGCTCGATCGGAGTCAGCGCCTTCCTGTTTTCAATATCATATAAATGGATACGACCGCCTCCGACGCACGCCACCGTCTTGCCGTCTGCCGACATGGCAAGGCCGTAGCAGTGTCCAACGGGACCCGGCATGTTTGCAACCTGCTTTTTCCTCGTCAAATCCCAAATGCGGACGCTTTTGTCATTTGCAAACGTTACGAGTTCCAGCTTTCCCGGCACAAATGCAAGACCCGAAATCACTCGCTGATGACCATAGAGCAGATGCGGCTCGCGTAAATTCCTCAAGTTCCAGTAGAAAACCTCATTTTCGACAGCCGCTGCAAGAGTTGTTCCGTCACTGCTGATTGCGAGACTATGGACCGCGTTTGGCAGATTCTCAAATTTTGCAATTTCAGTTCCCGTCGAGGCGTTCCACAACCGGACCGATTTGTCGAGTCCGCCGCTGACGATAGTTTCGGCATCAGGCGACCAGGCGAGTCCGAGCACTCGCCCGGAGTGCCCTTTTAACACAAGCTTTTCCCGTTTGTTGGCAATATTCCAGATGCGCGTCGTACCATCGCCACCACCACTGGCAACAATTTTGCCACCAGGAGCAATCGCCAACGAGAAGACGCCGTCGCGATGCCCTTTCATCGTCGCAAATTCATCATGCGTTCCGCGAAGGACGAACCACGCTGAGACTATCATTGCGACGAGCAGTCCGGCAGCCAGCACCGGCGTTGAAGACCGTGACGGCTTCGAAATTGACATGACCAAGGATCCTTCGCTCGCAGTACAAATCTCACCATCAGCGTTTAGACAACGGGATTCTCCAATTCTACCAGGTTTTAGTCGTTTTCACACACTTGAGTCTGTTAGCTGAATGCTGGAAAGGATTGCTGGAAGCTCTCATGCGGTGGAATACCGCTTGAAATTCTTCTAATCCGTCAGACATTTTGACAAGGACCACAACATCGAGATGCGACGACGATATCTGCCGGGTTGCTAAAGCGGCTGGCGTACTACGACTCGCGATTGTTCGTCGACCAGTTACGTGAAGGCGATGCGTATCAGGCACTTCGGCCGGCAATCATGATTTGCGTTTTGGATGGTCGACTGTTACGCGACTCTTCGGACCTGCATCTCGATTTTCGATTGAGGGACGCAGCGGGCCGAATTCTGACGGACGACCTGCAAATTCATGTGTTGCAATTGACGAACATCGGCATAGCCCGCGAACATCTGCCAACGGCTTCGCCGGTGGAACGCCGGGCATTTTTCCTGTTAAACGCCGAGAAGATCCCGCCGGATGAACTTCGGGAATTGTTCCCGGAACCGGAATTTGTCGAAGCGACAGGAGTTCTGGAAGTGATCAACCAAACACCCGAAAAGCGCGACAAATACATTTCGCGGCTGAAATACCAGCTCGATGAAGCTGCCAGGATAGAATACACTCGCGAAGAAAGCCGTCAGTTGAAGCCGTTCGCAAACTTTTATGGCCCGAAATGACTGTCCCAAGGACTCGCATTGCACTTTTGATTCCGACACTCGACCGATCAGGGGCCGAGAAGCAGTTTACATTACTGGCGACCAGGCTTCCTGCGGATGAATTCGAAGTCTCGGTCATCGCGTTGACGCGCGGCGGACCCTATGCGGAAGAACTTCGATCGGCGGGGATTCCGCTGACAATTATCGGCAAACGAGCCAAATTTGATCCGACAACTTTCATTCGGTTGAGGTCAGAGCTGAAGCGGATTCAGCCGCAGATTCTGCATACCTGGCTGTTCGCCGCGAACAGTTACGGGCGAATGTGTTCCGGGATCATTCCCCGGTCGAAAATTATTGTTTCCGAGAGGTGCGTCGACAGTTGGAAGTCGGGCTGGCAACTTTGGCTCGACCGTCAACTGATTCACAGAACCGATCGGCTGGTCGGAAATTCGCCTGGTGTTGTCGAGTTCTATCGGGACCTGGGCGTCCCCTCAGAAAAACTGGCCTGTATTCCAAATGGCATCGAACTGCCATCATCCGACAGTTCGATCTCATCGGTAGCCCGCGCAGAAATGTTACGTGAGCTCGATCTGCCCTCAGACGCATTTGTCGCGGGGTTCATCGGGCGGCTGGCAAAACAGAAACGAGTCGAAGATCTGATTTGGGCGGTGGAAACACTGCGACAGATTCGACCGAACCTGTTTCTGGTTCTTATCGGTGACGGCCCGGAACGCGATCGGCTGGAACGATTCGCAAGTGACGTGGGATGTCGTCAACACGTCCGGTTTTGTGGTCATCGCGACGACGCGTCACACTGGCTGTCACTGTTTGATGTCTTCTGCCTTGCGAGCAAATTTGAGGGGATGTCGAACAGCGTGATGGAAGCAATGTCAGCTGGCAAACCGGTGATTGCCAGCGATATTCCCGCAAACCGGGAACTGGTTGTCCAGGGCGAAACCGGCTTCCTTCCCAAACTGGCTGATACCGTCGGCTTCATGCAATTCCTTCGTCGAATGATCGATGAACCGAGCCTGGCCGCGCGACTCGGTCAGGCAGGACGCGAGCGGATCCGGCAATCATTCGACGTACCGAGAATGGTGAACGCCTACGCGGCGATTTACCGTGAACTGCTGAAGGTCGCGCCGTAAAGTTCTTTCAGCGCCTTGCTTTGAATTTTCCCGGTCAACCCGCGCGGAACGATCGATGCTGACTTCTTGCAGCAACCTGGCCGGGGATCGATGTTCCATGACATCTTTTTTTTAGCGTTCGGGAGTTTTAGGCGGGCTTCCTTTCGGGTCTGTTTGTTTGGCAGTCGCTGCTTCTTTGACCGTTGCGACCGACGGTGAGCTTCCCTTTTTGGATTGATGAGTTTTTTCGCATCGCTCTTTTTGCTCGGCCTTTATTTTTTTGAACTCGATAAAGAACGACG
>JANXOO010001523.1 GCA_025353525.1 Schlesneria sp.
CGTGCAGTACATCACAGCTCTGAACAAATTAACTGGAAAGACGGTCTGGAAACGGGATCGCGATATCGATTTCGGTACAACTGACGGCGATGCAAAAAAAGCCTATTCGACTCCGCTGCTGATTCAATCTGAAGGTCGGGAATTACTCATCAGCCCGTTTGCCTCGGCCACCATCGCCTACGAACCGCTAACGGGTGAGCCCGTCTGGACGGTGCGACACGGCGGAATGAATGCAGCGGGTCGTCCGCTGTTCGGTAACGGCCTGCTCTATATCTCATCCGCCGACGGCCCGAATCCGCTGATCGCCGTACCACCGCTGGGCAGCGGCGACATTTCTGCCAACATTGCGTGGCGTACCAACAAGTCTGTCCCCAAACGCCCGTCGAATATCCTGCTCGGCGACCTGTTGTTCATGATCAATGATAGTGGAGTCGCTTCGTGCCTGGACGCCAAAACAGGAACTGAAATCTGGACCCGAAGACTCGAAGGCGAATACTGGTCGTCGCCACTTTACGCCGATGGCCTGATCTGGTGCTCGTCTCAATCGGGAACGGTCATCATCTTCAAAGCCGCTCGCGAGTACGAAGAGGTCGCCGTGAATAAACTCGAAAGCGGTTTCGTGGCGTCGCCTGCTGTTGCCGGAAACAATCTGCTACTGCGATCAAAAACGCACCTCTATCGCATCGAAAAGAAGTGACCGATTGACTGTCGGTTCGAGTTCCTGCGACTCATTCAAAGGCCGCCTGGTAATGACTCCGTACGATCCACACCGTTGGACGAGCCACATGCTCGATATCGAAGGTTCAATGGTGCGCGAGATTCTTTCGCGCGTTCTGGCCAGCGTGATCTGGTCTTCCGTCGTCGTGGCTCTCGTCAGGTATGCACCACAAACTTTTGGCAGCCTGGCGATCCCGTCAACCGCGCATGCCATGGTCGGTACCGCGCTCGGATTGCTGCTCGTCTTCCGTACAAATTCGTCTTACGACCGATTTTGGGAAGGACGCAAGTTGTGGGGAGGAATTACAAACGAGTGCCGCAACCTGGCGCGGCAGACATCTGTCTGGCTGGCAGTTGATCCATCGCTCGTAAACGAAGTGATCGGCTGGATCAGGATTTTTCCGTTCGCCACGATGCAAAGGCTGCGAAATGGAAAGGAACTCGGCACAACTCCGCACGATGTGACCGAAACGGATTTCAGTCGGATTGCAGCGTCGATCAATTTTCCCGTCGCCATCGCGAGAATAATCACAGCACGTCTACTCGCGGCTCGCGACCGGGGCTTGATCGACGGACATCAGCTCGTGTCGCTCGATCAAAACGTACAATTACTCGTTGATTATAGTGGCGCCTGCGACCGAATTCGGACGACACCCCTTCCGTTTGCCTACGCCGTTCATTTACGTCGGGCCCTGATCGCTTATTGTTTCACACTCCCGATGGCACTCGCCAAGGACTACGGCTGGTCGGCGGTGCCGGTCACGTTGGTGATCTCGTACATCCTGTTTGGCATCGAAGAAATCGGAGTCGAGATCGAGGATCCGTTCGGCCTCACCACAAATGACCTGCCGATCGAATCATTTTGTGCCGGAATCGAATCGACATTGAACGAGATGCGGGATGCATCGTAAGGCCGTCGACGGCGGAAAAGTGACACGGCTGAAAACGGGAACTGGCTCCGGGTCTTCCTGATGCGTGCCCCCGTTTTTCAACGATCAGTATTCCCTTTCTTGGCAGTCGCCTGAAAACATGACGACGAACCAGCCATCACTATTTCACGGAATTATACTGCTCGCGGTC
>JANXOO010001559.1 GCA_025353525.1 Schlesneria sp.
GGCCATCGCCTTGGCGAAGGTGGCGAGGTCGGGCGTCACACCCAGCAATTGCTGTGCTCCGCCGGGGGAGACCCGAAAACCGGTGATCACCTCGTCAAAAATGAGCAGCACGCCATGTCGATCACACAACTCGCGAAGCCCTCGCAGGAACTCGCCGCGAATCGGCACCAGTCCCCAATGTCCACCCGTCGGTTCGAGGATGCAACAAGCCGGCTTTTGTTGTCGGAATGTTCGTTCGACGATTTGAAGGTCATCAGGCGGCAGCGCGATCAGGTCGCTGAGTATTCCCGATGTGACACCAGGCATTGACCAGTCGTGGGGTGTATAGGGCGCGTACGCAGCGGGGACCAGCAAATCGTGCCAGCCGTGAAAGTGGCCGATGAATTTGACAACTTTATCCCGTCCGGTCACCAGTCTGGCGACGCGTACCGCCATCAGCGTTGCTTCTGTTCCACTGCTCGTAAACCGGATTCGCTCAGCGGACGGAATCAATCGGCGCAACCGGTCGGCCCAGGCGATCTCGAGTTCATGGCAGGCCGAGTAATGCGTCCCCTGGCTCATTTGCTGCTGCACCGCCTGAACCACGGCAGGGTGGCCATGCCCTAAAATCAGGGCACCGTGTCCTACCCAGTAGTCGATCAGCGAATGGCCTTCAACAGTCGTTTTTCGCGAGCCGAGTGCGTGTTTGACATAGACGGGAAACGGCTGAAGATAGCGGCTGTCGTGTGTAACACCGCTCGGAAAGACAGACTCACCTCGTTCAAAGAGTTTTTCCGACGCCGGGAAACGGTTCCGATAAGCGCTCTCTATCCCTGATGCGTTTGCCAGCATTTGACATTTTCCATTCTTCGTCGTTCGGCCGACGTGCCGTTGGCATTGAATCGTCGCCGCGAGAGACACCGCGTTGACAGCAGTGTCATTCACTTTGTTGAATCAATAAACCGGTCGAAGGCGGAAGCGACGTGACCCTCGACAGAGTCTCCGTTGTGGACGTACAGGCCAAATCGAAACCGCAACGACGGCATCGATTCATCAAGTGTGACCGTTTTGGCTTTTCCGATATCGTTCTGATACGCCCCTTCGCCGAAGGGGCTCATGGAAAACAGGCCATAGTCACGAACATGGTAACGTGACGGACGGAAATTCCCCGGATGGTCCATGAGTGCTACTCCGTAATCTTTTCCGTCGACCTTTCCCGTGTAGTCGACCCATCGGGCATGTTGGCCCCAACATTCCTGAGTTGTCTTTTTGCCTTCCGAATTGACGACGATTCCTCCTTCTTTTTCTCGCATTGATTGTGCAATCCTGATTCCGAAAAATCCTTCTTTTGTGTCGTCAAATCGGGCGATTTGCCCTGCGGGCGCGGCGATCTCAATGTCGTAGGACATCAAACGATCAGCATCGATCGAGATTGTCGTTTGTTCGTTCAGAACGACGAATCCATCGGGTCTGAGCCACTCGTTTGTGACACTGATTGTACCCGGATTACCTGCTTTCGATTCAACTTTGCGGGTGGCGATTTGGCCGCGCTCAGCCCAGAATTTGATTTCATTGACCTCGTCGACCGCCAGCCAGATGCCGCGATGATGAGGGTGGTCTTTCTCACCAGGCTCGACAGGCCGAGTCAGGATAGCGCCACCCGAACCACGGACGGGCCAGAAATAAGGCTTGGGAAGCGATGGGCCGTGATGAAAAACAGTGAACTCTTCGCCACGAAGTTTTACGGCGATTCCGTCGGCATGCGGTTCAAACGTCACAACGTCTTCCGCAACGGCTGACAAAGAGTCCGCAACGGCAATCGTCGCAAAGCAAAGACTGAGTGCGCAAGAAGGCCACGATCGAAACATTTCAGACACTCCATTCGTTGAAAACACGTCACCCTGACGCAGGCGACGGGCCGGAAACCCGAACGTCATAATACAGACTGTCGTCTGGAACCGTCGACCCTGCGGTGGGGTGTCTGGCGATCGGCAGGGAAGCGAGTACGGATTGCAGAAAAACGGCGGCGGGCATCCGGGGGACCTGGAACCCGTCCCAATATTAGTCGGCTTGGCAAGTGCGGGAAATGTGAATTGACGTTCGGCGGAATCAAATTGACGCTTGGAGAAGAAAAGGGAGAAGAAAAGGGAGAAGAAAAGTTAAGTCCAAATAACTTTGAAACTGTTGAGGGCAATTGCCAGGCCGTGTTGCATATGCCACGTGCAGCAAGCCAAGCTTCGAAATGGAGATCTTTCATGTTCTCTATCGAGCGAACGCGAGAGACCGGATCTTTGACGACGATTCGGGCTATCTGGACTTCGAGAAGGTGTTGCTCGAGACTCAGGAACAAGTGTGTATTCGGATTCTGAGCTATTGCCTCATGACGGCGTATTCATAATACCTTTCTTGGTATTAAGTTGTTCAAGCGATTCGTTGGGGGTGATGGTTTTCTCGGGGAAGTCAATTTCTTTGGTGTTTTCTTAAGCGGTGTTCTTTAATATTCGGCCAACCGCTGCAGGCGAATGAGTTCTTTTTTGTCGGCTCAATACATCGATTGGTGTCGGATGCGATCCGCATGGACCCAGCCACGGCGGCGCCAAGAGATGCGAGTTTCGGCCTTCATGCCGAGATGACGCGAGAGCGAAGTCCGTCTCCAGTAGTCTGGTTTGGACGCGGGGAATCGGAAACATAGCGATCATTTCCAGCGGAGTACGTCATGTTTCTTCTTATTATTGGCGTGGACTATTTGGCTCGTACGTGCGAGCCCAATTGAAAGAGGGCGGCACCCAAATTCGCCGCCGCATTTTTTCAGGGCCGTCGAGAGGGTCCAATCGACCGAGGAACATTTTGTACTCGTTTTGTTGATGCGAACCACTTTCCTCCCTGAAGAATGGCTTCTGGTCCAACTGGATTACTTTTTTAAGAGCGGCTTTGGAGCAAATCGATCGGATCTATTTGGTCTAATTGGACTGCGCCAGTTTGTTGCATTTATAAACTAAAACGTAGCGTTGTCGGTTTATTTCAATTGGACGCAGGATTTGATTTTATGGAAATCGATCCCGATTTCCAGATACATTTGGATTCTGGTTTTGGTGTGGGACTTTCTGGCTTGGGCGTTGCATTGCTGATGGGTAAGCGCCCGGTAGACCACAGGGGCGCGATTTAGCGCCCGGGTCCCTGACCGACCGTCGGCTTTTTGTTGTTTTGAACGCTGACGTTCGACTTTTCGGATGTCGTC
>JANXOO010000031.1 GCA_025353525.1 Schlesneria sp.
CGACAACCGAGAACTGCGTCCCGACGCCGGTATCTTTCCCCGCTTCGATTTCGTGCCTTCGGAATCTGGTGGTTCGAGAACCCCGGCAAGAATTCAGCAGACCCGTTCGTGTACCATCTGATCGACGAATCGTTCTCGCAGACACATGCGCTCGCTCTGGTCGATTTTATCGGGAAAGACAAACCCGCGCTCGTGACCGGAAAACGCTACTTTGCTCATATGGGTGGCGATCCAGGCGAGTATCAGCCGGTCGTCATGCACTATTTCGACATCGAACGTACCAAAGGGCAGCCGCCCCGATTCATCAGGCACGAAATCGAAGCGGGGAAAGATACCGGCGTCGGGACGCAGTTCTCGGTTGTCGATTTCAACGGTGACGGGCGATTGGACATCGTTCTTTCCAACAAAAAAGGTGTCAATGTGCTGGTGAGAAAGTAGAAGGCATTTCCTATGCATCCCGATCGGATTGGTCCTTACCTGATCGACAAGCGGATTGGTGCTGGCGGAATGGGGAACGTCTACCTCGGCCGGCATGAGCAATCAGGGCAGGTGGTCGCCGTCAAAGAGTTACCGGCGGCCCTCGCGCGGGAAGAAGGGTTTGTTCTTCGTTTCAATCGTGAAATTGAAGCGATGCAAAAACTGAATTGCCCGAATATCGTCAAGTTGATCGACAGTGGTTCTGACGACGACATCTACTATTACTCAATGGAGTACGTTGACGGCGACACTCTGACGGCAAAGCTGCGTCGCGAAAAACGAATTCCATGGATCGAGGTAATCGATATCTCGAAACAGATTTGTGCGGGACTGAAGCACGCGCACGATGCCGGAGTTGTTCATCGCGATTTGAAGCCGTCCAATCTGATGATTAGCAAGGCGGGAGTCGTCAAAATTGCCGATTTCGGTGTTGCACAAGTCTTCGCCGCAAATCGATTAACATCAACGGGTGGCGTGATCGGCACGGCAGAATTCATGTCGCCTGAGCAAGTGACCGGCACCCGAACTGACCGGCGCAGCGACCTGTATTCGTTGGGTGCAGTGATTTACACGATGCTGGTGGGGCAGCCGCCATTCCTTGGTCCGACGGCATCGGACATCATGCAAAAGCAGCGATTTGGACGTTTCGATCCGCCAAAAAACTTTGTCCCTGAAATTCCGTCGTGGCTGAATGACATCGTCTGCCAACTTCTCGAAAAGGAACCTGACAAACGGCCGCCCGATGCGTTTGTCACATCAAAGCGATTACAGGAGGTTGTTCGAAAAATCGAACTGCGCGAGACCGGTTCTGAAGCATTGGCCGGCGAAGTGACTCGCGTGGTCGACAGCGGGCCCGGCCAACAGTTGGGAGCGACCTTCGTTCGTGACCTGTTGCGAATCGAAGCAACGGGTACTGCCCCTTCAACGTTCATCGGACGGATTCTGAATAATACGTGGACGTTGATCGCCGCGCTGATTCTGGTCGTAATCGGCGCCATGATGATGTGGGTTCAATCGCAGCGCCGACCGGATTCTGACGAGGGAAATTCGACCGCGACAACTGAAGCTGAACGAATCGTGCAGCAGGCTCGCTGGCAGTGGAAAGGGGGAGACCCGCATTCGGCGCTCGCGCAACTCGACGCACTCCAGTCGGTGATCGACGATGAACATGACAAGCGACATCTCATCATTTCGATCGATCGGCTACGTGCGGCGATCAGCAAACAGTCGAAAGCATCGGATCAATTGGCGTTCGTTGAAAACGCTCTGGAGCGCGCGGACAAATTGCCGGACGAACGGCGCGCTGATGCCAAAAAGATTTACGAAGGGATTGTAGAACTCTACAAGTTTGACCGGCGACTGAATTCGTTTGTTCAGCGTGCTCGCCAGAAACTGGAAACGATCGAAAAGGCTGGCGATTCGGAAAAATGAGTGATTTTCAGAACGAACCTTGCTCGACAAGGATCAGATTCTTCCTCTCGCGAATCGGGATGGAACAACAACACACTGCAGGAAATTCATTAATGACTTGCCCGCTTCCCGATCGCTTGGCCGTCTGTCTTTCTTTCTCGCTGTGTTTGCAGCTCGCTGGCTGCCGAAGTGAAGTCCCCGCGTCAAAAACATCGACTCCGTCAGCGACATCCGCCGAGACGACGACTGTTGCGGTCGATGTGGTACCGGCCGAGCCTCCGTTTGAACCCGAATCGGGTTTTCACAAGTTGGCTCTCGATCAATTCGATGCGTTTGGAGCGGAACCGGAAACCTGGACGTCGACTGACGACGGAATTGCATGCACTGGCAAGCCGCGCGGGTATCTCTATTCCAAAACACAATATCAGAACTTCACGATGCGGCTTGAATATCGCTTTCCGCGACCCGAGGGACTCAAGGATGACAGCAAATTCAAGGGGAACACCGGCTTTCTTGTCTACGTGGCCGGTGAGCACAAACTCTGGCCGATGTGCATTGAGGTTCAGGGCAAGCACATTCAAATGGCGGCCATCAAGGAAAATGGCGGAGCTGAACCTGTGACTGTCGAAGACAACGAAACGGCCCGGCAGACGGCACGCAAACCCGTTGGCCAATGGAATGCGATTGAAGTCATTTCGAAGAATGGAGAGCTGCAGGTCTCGCTGAACGGAATTTTGATCAGCAAGTCGCTTCCCGATTTTCTAAGCGAGGGTGCGATCGGAATTCAGGCGGAAGATCACCCCTTTGAAGTTCGCCGGATGCGAATTCGCACCGAATGATTCTCTTTTATGGATTCGAATGATGAATGCTGCCGAACTGCGAGAACTGCAAACTCCATTCAAGAACAAATTCAAAAGCGACCCTGCGTCGGCCCTGCTGACCCTGAAGGCCATCGGCGAACTGGGTCCGGATGTCACGTGTCGCCTTGCGTTCGCCGTTTCTCCTCAGGTGGCGGGCCTGCATCCCCAGGCGGGTGGCAATGGCGCAGAGGCTTGTTCTGCC
>JANXOO010000085.1 GCA_025353525.1 Schlesneria sp.
TTACGCTGCGGCTTGATATTGAAAAACAACTGGAAGATCGCAACATGGCGGTCGGCATTGTCGTCGCCTCGCTGTTACTGGGGATCAGCCTGATCGTCGTCGTTTCGATGACATCATGATTGATTTGTCGCACGGAATAAACTGTGGCATGTGCCCGGGTTTCACTGGCAACCGACCTGCATGCATTCAACGATGCTTTGGTGGCATCTGCGGAAAAACGTTTGACGATGAACGATCGGACCTGCACCGCGAGCAACTGGCACCGGTTTTAACGAGGGAATGCACATGAAGAGGAGCACAAACGTTGCCCTGACATTGCTCGTCCCGGCAATGGCTGCGTTCGGGTGTTCACAACAGCCAACCCCGCAAGAAACCGGGCGAGCGCTGATTGGGCAGGGACCGGGCGGACACGCTGCCGCTGGCGAAAAAGAAGAATGGGAAACGAATTCTGATTGTGATCTTCCCGCGAAGCCGGGTGAGCCCGACAAGACACCGTGTAACAGTCCCGAGTCCGGTACTGGTTCTGCGCCTGTCGGTCATGCCCGATCGACTGGCGGCTATATCGGCCGGAGATCGTATTTCCCGTTTTTTTTTGGCGGGTTTCGTAGCGGAGGTATGAATACCGCGCCCTCGCATTCCTCAACGGGGACCCGTCCGTCACAAGGCACAGGCACGTCGACCGGGACGAGTCAACCACACAGTTCAGGGACATCATCGAGCTCTGTCACTCACGGCGGATTCGGCGGTACCGGCTCGCACCTGTCCGGGGGTTCGTAATGCAACGCATCTTCGCTCCGCCGCGTCCCGACTGGCGGCGTGATGTCGAAGAAACGGGTTTCACCTATCACACAATCGACGGCGAACCCTATTGGGACGAAGCGGGCTGGTTTGAGTTTTCAATGGCAGAAATCGAAGAACTCGAACTTGCGACCAATACCCTTCATGAATGGTGCATGCGAGCCGTTCAGGTAGTGATCGACGACGATCGGTTCGACGAATTTCAGATCCCGGAATCGTTTCGCGACTGGATCCGCGCCAGCTGGAACAATGACGAACCAAGCCTTTATGGCCGGTTTGATTTTGCCTGGGATGGGCGAAGTCCCCCGAAAATGCTTGAATACAACGCCGATACGCCGACGGGATTATTTGAAGCATCGGTCGTGCAATGGAAATGGCTCGAGGCCGTTCATCCGCGTCTCGACCAGTTTAACAGTTTGCACGAACGTCTGATTGCTCGATGGCGCGAACTGCGCGACGACGGAATTGACCGAGTCAGCTTCGCGGCAACTGATTCCCATGAAGAGGACTTCGGAAACGTCTCGTACCTGCAGGACACGGCGGCTCAATCAGGCATCGCCACTGAATATCTGAACATTTCGGCGATCGGATTCGACGCCCGTCGCAAGACGTTCGTCAACGCAACGGGACGGCCCATTGACCGGTTATTCAAGCTGTATCCATGGGAATGGATGCTGGGTGAAAAATTCGCGCCCGATTTGCTGGTCGCGCAGACACGATGGATTGAACCGCCGTGGAAAATGTTGTTGTCTAACAAAGCGATATTGGTCGTCCTTTGGGAACTTTTCCCCGACTGCGATTACCTGCTTCCCGCATCATGGGAACCGCTGGCAGGTGACTTCGTCAAAAAGCCGGCCCTGGCAAGAGAAGGGAGCAACATCCAGCTTGTGTGGCGCGGCGAGACAATCGGCCAAACAGAGGGCCCGTATGGCAAACAGCCTGCCGTTTTCCAGAAGTTTCATCCTCTGGCACAAACGGAAGGGGGATATGCTGTCATCGGAAGTTGGGTCGTCGGCGATACCGCGTGTGGCATGGGGATTCGTGAAGATCACAACCCGATCACCCATAACCTGAGCCGATTCATTCCGCACCTGATCCGCTGAAACAGTGGGCTGATCGGATTTGTTTGCGAAACCGTGATACAGGTCGATTTCATCGATTGCGTACGATTCTATATACAATTAGTATCGTACGTCCCGCCTGAATCGCCCGCCAGTTCCGAGGTTCGATTTGATTCCGACCGGTTTGACCATTCGTCGATGTTTTTTCGTCACGGTGCTACTCAGTACATGCGTCGTGATCGAATTCCCGTCCGCTCGGGCTGAAGTCCCTTCGTTTGAAGATGACGTGATTCCGGTTCTGACCAGATTTGGCTGCAATTCAGGCGGATGCCACGGAAAGCTCGCTGGCCAGAACGGATTCAGACTTTCTCTGCGAGGTTACGCCCCGGACGCCGACCTCGAATCGATCGCTCGCGAAGCCGTTGGTCGTCGAGTGAATCGCGCCGCACCAGAACTGAGCTTGCTGCTGCTAAAAGCAGTGAATGCAACGCCGCACGGAGGTGGACAGCGGTTGCTGGTCGATTCGCCCGGTGCCCGCGTCCTGACCGACTGGGTTGCCGGTGGAATGCCGGGTTTACGAACCGACCAGCCAAAACTGTTGAAGCTTGAGGTCACGCCGTCACAAAAAGTCCTGGCGATCAACGATACACTTCCACTTCAAGTGACCGCGATCTACGACAACGGGCATCGCCGGAATGTCACCTGGTTGACCCAGTTCAGTGCTCGCGACAGCGCGATGCTCGATGTCTCCGAAGGGGGACTCGTGCGCGCGTTGCGGCATGGTGAATCGGTCGTGACGGCCGCTTTTCGAGGGTTGATTGAAGTCGCGTCGATCACTGTGTGCTACGAAAATGAAGTCGATCCGGCATCCTATGCCACGCGGAACAACGCCATTGACGACGCGGTCTTCGACAAACTGGCCAATTTGAAGATTGAACCGAGTCCCCTGTGTGACGACGCCACATTTTTACGAAGGGCGTCAGCCGACGTTCTGGGCGTCCTGCCAACCGCTGACGACGTTCGCAGGTTTTTGGCCGATCAACGACCCGACAAACGTCAACATCTGATCGACGAATTGCTGGACCGACCGGAATTTGTTGATTACTGGACGTACTGGCTTAGCGAACTGCTTCAGAACCGGAAAGAACGCGATCACGATGTTCGGGGCGCAAAAGGCGTTCGCGGGTTCCACGAATGGCTTCGCTCACAATTGGCAGACAATCGAAGCTGGCGTGAGATCGCAACATCAGTTCTGACTGCGAAAGGCTCGTGCGTCGAACAACCTGCCGTCGGCTATTTCATTGTCACGGTCGGCGAGCGAGAAGCTCATGAATCGGAAGTCGCCGATTCCGTGGCTCAGGCGTTTCTCGGTACTCGAATCGGATGTGCCCGCTGTCACAATCATCCGCTCGAAAAATCGACGCAAGACGATTACTACCACTTCGTCAGCTTTTTCTCGCGAGTGACACTCGACCGGCAACGGCCGGAAGAGATGGCGACAACACTACGAGTCGGCACACGACACCAGTTCAACTTGAACCGGCAGATCGACCAGGAAACGCAAAAGTTGAACCAGCTTGTGTCCGTGTCGGGGGATGCAAAGCAAATCGAAGAATCCCGGCAGCGGATTGCCGAATGGGAAAAACAGTCCCTGGAGGATGCCGCGTCGCCCGTGCAAGTGCGTCAACCTCGTACCGGCCAAATGATGGTCCCACGTCCGCTCGACCGTTCCGAAACATTGATCCCGACGGGCAGCGATCCCCGTGAAGTATTCGCTGCATGGCTGACCGACACGTCGAATCCTTACTTCTCGGGCGCAATGGTCAATCGATTATGGCGGCATTTTCTGGGCCTGGGGCTGGTTGAGCCGGTCGATGATTTGCGAGCGACGAATCCGCCGTCGAATCTGGCACTCTGGAATCTGCTGAATCGAGAATTTGTACAGGGTGGCTACCAATTCAAACCATTGATGCGCCTGATTCTCAACTCGCGGACCTACCAACTGGCGTCGGCGACTCGCGAATCGAATTTCCGGGACCAGCGATTTTATTCGCATTTCGCAGTGCGACGATTGCCCGCCGAAGTTCTGCTCGACGAGATTTGCTCGGCAACCGCTCAGCCCGAGTCGTTTCCGGGGAATGCGGTTGGATTGCGTGCCGTTCAGGTGCCTGACCCGTTCACCGAATCGTACTTTCTGTCGTTATTCGGTCGCTCGCCTCGCACGACGGCGTGTGCTTGCGAACGAAATGGTGAAATCACACTGCCTCAACTGTTACACCTTCAAAACGGAGATGCGCTGCACGAAAAAATTCGTGCGGCTGACGGTCGGCTGGCCCGGATCCTGGCGACACACTCCGGCGATGCAGCGGCAATCGACGAATTGTTTCTCGTTACATTGTCACGATTGCCCGCTGGCGAAGAACGATCGGCGATCCTTGGTTCGATCGCGGGCGCGGATCGAACCCAGGCCTTTGCTGACCTTTTCTGGGCGCTGTTGAACTCGAAAGAATTTGCATTTAATTACTGATTCAGATATCCGCCATCGAGCGAGAGAAAACATGTTTGACCTCCGGTTCCCGAATCGTCGCAATTTTCTGCGTATCGGAGCTGCCGCGCCGCTCGGCCTGTCGCTGTCCGGGTACCTGCGGGCCGAATCGGCAGGGAATGTCTCGCGCGAACGGCGAGCCCGTTCGGTCATTCTTGTCTATCTTGGCGGAGGGTTGTCGCACCACGACAGCTTTGACCTGAAGCCCGATGCTACCGAAGAAATTCGCGGCAAATATCAGCCGATTTCCACGAATGTTGCGGGACTTCAGATCGGCGAATTGTTGCCGTTGATGGCCCGATCGATGGATAAGGTCTGCCTCGTCCGCAGCGGAGCACATAACAACGACCACCACGAAACGGCGACGAACTGGGTCATGTCCGGACGATTCGGATCAGCGTTCGGAGACTGGCCTGCAATCGGAGCGGTTGCCGCTCACGAGAGTGGTTTTCCTGGCACGCTGCCACCCTATGTCGCGATTCCGCGCAATCCGTCCTTCACATGGGAACTGGGGAAAAGTGCGTTTCTTGGCGGCCGTTACGAATCGTTCAAAGCGGGCGATCCCAATGAAGCGAACTACCGCGTTCGAGATGTCGCACGAGCCGAACCATTACCGGAAGTTCGAGTGCAGCGGCGGCAATCGCTTTTATCGACGGTCGACAACCTCGCCCGTAGCGTCCAGGGAAACGATCAAATCGCTGCTTATGACCAGTTTCAGCGACGGGCGGCCGAGATGGTACTGTCTGGCGAAGCACGCGATGCGTTTGCTGTCGACAAGGAAACAAACGAACTCCGCGACCGCTATGGCCGAACGACATTCGGACAGAGCTGCCTGTTGGCGCGTCGACTGGTGGAACGTGGCGTGACGTTTGTCACCGTCAATTTCGGGGGCTGGGACCACCATGCCAAAATCTGGCCCGGACTTGAATCGAAATTGCCTGACTTTGATCGCGGATTTTCAGCACTTGTTGAGGATCTGCACGAGCGCGGCCAGGTGAAAGAGACACTCGTCGTCATGATGGGCGAATTCGGGCGCACACCGAAGATCAACAAGGATCTCGGGCGCGATCATTGGGCTCCGGCCGCATCGATGCTTTTCACCGGAGCTGGCGTTCTTACCGGCAAAGTCATCGGTGCGACGGACAAGGACGGAGCCCAGGTGATCGATTCAGCGGTCTCGCCAGCCGATGTCGCGTTTACCGTCCTTTCAGCGCTCGGGATCGACCCGCAGAAACAACTGCGAACGCCCGACGGTCGCCCGGTCGAAATTCTCGATCAGGGCAAGATCATCGAGGCGCTTTATGTTTAGACGACCAGCAGCGGAAATTTTACCGGCTGAAAAACGGGGACCCCGGCGCGCCGGGGGTCTTCCTGGTGCCTGTCGCCGTTTTTCAGCGATCGCGAAATCTTCA
The DNA here is from genome assembly GCA_025353525.1 of Schlesneria sp. Lineage (GTDB taxonomy): Bacteria > Planctomycetota > Planctomycetia > Planctomycetales > Planctomycetaceae > Schlesneria. The sequence continues at coordinate 5,817 of JANXOO010000085.1, forward strand.
CTGCCAACGCGTCGTGCGATCATGACTGGTTGTTCGATGTGCGTGATGTACCTCATCACATTCACGATGGCGCTCGTTGCGGACGACAAGCCTGATCCGCCAAAAATTGCACTCGCTGCCCCATTTGTGATTTCCGTCAACGCGACGACAAAAGTCATTCTCCGAGGCTGGAAGCTGAATCGCGAGATCGTGGCGACAACGACGGTCGCCGATGTGATGTTGAAAGTCGTCAAGCACGACAACGCACCGGTTCCGGGTGGTCAGGACGCAAAGCAAATCGGCGACACTCTTGTTGAACTCGACGTGACCCTGCCGCAAGGATTTAGTGCCACCGCCGTGCCGATCATATTGTCTGCCGGCGATCAGGCAACATCGCCCTTGACGTTGCTGGTCGGCGGAACTCATCCGGTGATCTCTGAAGTCGAACCGAATGATGGTTTCCGACAGGCTCAGAAAATTGCTGTCCCGCAGATCGTGGATGGCCAGATTCACGCGGATCGCGACATCGATGTCTTTTCCATCGAACTTGCTGAGCCACAGAGTTTACGGATTGAGGTTTTCGCCCATCGGCATGGTTCCGCCCTGGACAGTTTGCTGACGATTTTTGACGCCAGGGGAATCAAAGTGGCCAGCAACGACGACGCCGAATCAGTCGATTCGAAGATCGAGACATTGCTGTCCGCCGGGGAGTATTTTATCGTCTTGCAGGATGCTCACGATCATGGCGGACAAACTCATCCGTATCGGCTGGTCGTCGAGTTTGCCGGCTCCAAAGAATGACTGTCAACTCGGCACATAATCCGCCGGACACCCATTCGATGCCAGCCAGCGCGGCGGAGAAAGCGACGCGGTTTCGCTATCGCATTCTGGGTTTGTTGTGTGGCCTGTCGATGATTACCTATTTTGACCGCGTCTGTTTCGCGTCGGCAGCATCGGGGATGGCCCACGATCTTGGACTGAGTGGCAAAGAGCAACTGAAATGGGCACACACCGCGTTCGCTATCGCTTACGGAGCGTTTGAACTTCCTGCAGGCTGGATGGGCGACCGATGGGGAGCGCGAGGAACATTGTTGCGAATCGTTATCTGGTGGTCGTTCTTTACCGCACTGACCGGATTGATCGGGTTAAAGACAGGCTCCGCAACACTGGGCGGATTGACATCGCTGGTCATCGTGCGATTCCTGTTTGGCGCAGGCGAAGCCGGGGCCTACCCGAACATCGCCAGAGCGATCCACAACTGGTTTTCCATGCCGCGTTGGGAAATGGCTCAGGGATACGTCTGGATGTCCGGACGAATTGCAGGTGGCATCACACCGCTGATCTGGGCCTTTCTTGTCAGTGGCACTTCGTTCACCGCTCCTCTTATTCACTGGCGAGGCGCCTTCTTTATCTTCGGGGGACTGGGACTGGTATGGTGCGCCGCGTTTGCATTGTGGTTCAGGGACCGACCCGACGACCACCCGTTGGTGAACGCCGCCGAAAGAGAACTTGTCGGTTCGACCTGGCAGCCGCATCGACGTACCCCGCTACCCGTACGAGCCATGTTGACCAACCGAAGTTTGTGGGCGTTGTGCGCGATGTATTCGTTGATTAATTATGGATGGTTCTTCAACGTCTCCTATCTTCCCGGATACCTGAAAGACCGCTTCCAATTGCCCGACGGAGACATCATCGGGGCGGTCTATGCAGGAGCCCCTCTGTGGATTGGTGCGATCGGCTGCGTGGCGGGCGGAGCAATTGTCAGCCGTCTCGCCCGATCGTTGGGCGACCGTCGACGAGCTCGCCAGATCCTTGGATGCAGTGCAATGCTCGTCTGTTCGGTGGCATGGTGGAGCGCGCATCAGGCAACGAATATTCATCTGTTTTGTCTGTCTGTTTCACTCGCCGCGTTTTGCGTTGACCTCACGCTGGGCGCCGCATGGGCCACATGCCATGACCTGGGTCGACAACACGCCGGCACCACGGCCGCGTGTATGAATACTGTCGGCACAATGGGCGCTGCCCTCGCTGCATGGCTGACCGGAGCGATTGTCGAGCATTTCTCCGCCGTCCTGCCGTCGGCCCATCCGTTGTCAACATCCGACCGGTACATTGCGTCGATGGCCGGATATCAAGCGGTCTTCTGTACGTATGCGTCCGTCTATGTGGTTGCTGCGTTTTGCTGGTGTTTCATCAATTCCGCTCAGCCGTTGCAGCCGGACGCGGATTCCGGCAAACCTCCTGAAATGTAAAAATTGCATTGACGGAATCAGCTCGCGCAACGATGATTCGCAGCCAGGGGCGAGGCGCCCGTGACACAATTCGCCAGGATGGTGAATTCGGAAGAAATGACCCATACATTTCACGGATGTCGGCTGATTGACACCGAGCCAAGGATGGCGGACCCGATGACATTTGAATTGATCGACGAGATGGAGCGGCTGGGCACGCCACGCGTGTTGGTCATCGGCGACTTGATCCTCGACCGATATGTCTGGGGAGATGCCGAACGAATCAGTCAGGAAGCTCCTGTCATCCTTCTCCGCGAAGACCGGCACGAATCCCGATTGGGTGGCGCCGCCAAT
>JANXOO010000086.1 GCA_025353525.1 Schlesneria sp.
AGAAGGAGCTTCGCCCTCCCAATGGCCCGCTTCGCAGTTTCAAACGTGACGAGTCCACGTGGTTTCCCCGCTTTTCCAAACCACAAGAGCGTTGGCACTATTTCACGTCACGACTTCCAAACGACTTCGATTCCCGAATGGTCACCCCGTCTTCCGTTGCCTGAACAATCAACGCATCTACCCCGTCAGTCCATTTAATCAGCTTTAGCCCGCGTTCTGCACCCAACACGCTGACGGCAGTCGCCAATGCGTCCGCCGTCGCGCCATCCCTTGCAACCACCGTCACGCTGCTGCGCTGAGTCAGACCCAGCCCCGTTTTTGGATCAACGATATGCGAATACCTGACCCCTTCGATTTCGACAAACTGATACGCATCTCCCGATGTCGAAATCGCACAATTCTCAAGCCACAACAATCGGCTCGGAGCGCCATTCGGTCGATCGAGCGGTGCCACTCCGACATTCCACCCTTCCGCATCCGGCGGTGGATCTCCGGCCACGATATCTCCCGCGACAGCAACCAGGGAACGAGTCACCCCTTTAACCCGAAGAACACGGCTGACCTCCTGCGCAATATACCCCTTGGCAATTCCGCCAAAATCGAGTCGCATTCCCGCCCGCTTCAGTTCGACCGTTCGATTCGCAGGGTCGATTGCCAGAAGCCTCCAATCGACCAGTTTTTTTGCGACGTCGATTTCCTGCTCATTTGGCAAAACCCGTTCCTTGCGAGCCCGACGCCAAAGCGTGACCAGCGGCCCGACAGTCACATCGAACGCTCCATCCGACGCTTCCGAGACGATCGACGCTCGCCTGAGGACATCGAATAATTCGGGGCTGACAGCGACCGGTTGCCCTGAACCGGCCCGTTCACATAGCCGCATCGCTTCGCTTTCGGGTTTGTAATCACTAAAAATCAGGTCGAGTTCCCGGACACGAGCGTAGGCCGATCTCGCAGCTTCGTTTGCGGCGGTTTCGTCGGGCGCGTATAGTTTCAACTCGACGATCGTACCCAGGTGTGGCTCGACGAACGCGAAGCGTTCGAGTTCCGCAGCGTAC
>JANXOO010000170.1 GCA_025353525.1 Schlesneria sp.
TGCCGGCGTCGCGAGCCTCCTGCTTCAGTCGAGCGATCCTTTCAAACTGAGCATTGTGGTCGGGCTGTTGTCCCATCGTTCGCTTTTTCTGAGGCTTGCGTCGTCGGTATCCCTGATCGTGCAGCAACTGCGAGACGACATTTTTCCCTGCGGGTGTCCCGAGTTCCGTCAGCCTGCATGCGATCTGTCGCCACGAAAGATTGGTCCATTTGACGTCTTCTCGTATCGGATCGCCAGCCGTGTGGTCTCGCAGCACAGCCAGAAAATTCTCGACCAGTTGAGAACTCGATTCCGTCAGCGGTTTGCATCCGCCCCTTTTTTTCGCTGGCCGTCGACCGCCAGTTCTTCTTCCGATTCAAGCTCAGCGATCCACTGACCAATGGTCTTCGGATCGCAGCCTGATAACCGCGAAATGTATTGAACTCCGCCATGCCCCAGCTTCGCAGCTTCGACCGCTGCGTATCGCCGCCGATCGCGCTCATTCAAAGACCGAAAAAACTTGACCATGTGGCCTTCCACGGCCTTCGCATACTCATCCATGACGACTTCCGCACTCCCATGTTCAGCCCATCATCAAAGCCGGTTTCTGACTTCGCTTGCCGAACGCGGACATTCACTCCGCTCGATTTCACTTCATTTTTTTATGCATCGCGCATTTTCTACACAAGCGACTTGCTATTAAAATATCAAATCTGTAAGCTTCGCCGGGGCTCAATTCCCGAACACTGGAAATTCTGATTTGTTGCCGGAATATGATCGCAACAATCCGGATTCTACTGCCGCTTTTTATTCTTTCTGACTGTAGTGATGTGATGCTGCCTAATCGGTTGACCTTCCCGGTTAATCGACCAACGTGACTGGCGGAGCTTTGTTCGCTCTGCAATGTTCGATTGTCTGGCCGTCGTATTTTCCACCTGTGTTCGGTTCTTTGTTTGAGTGACAGGATCACTCCGCACCTCATGCCCTTTTTCCGGGTTTCGCACGCGCCAGCCTTGCGCGAGTCTCTGACCGAATAGAAAACAGTTTTCTCTGATGAAGCAGTCGAAGTGTGTCTTCACTTCGACTGCGTTACGTACATCGTCCGTTTGAGTTGTTCAATCACCCGCCGTTTCGCATTTGAGATCGCCGCGATCTTGCGATGTCGGCAAATCCGTGAAGGGCAAATTTCACAATGGTTATCCGCAACTGGCTTGACGCCGTCGCAGTGTTATTCCGTTCAAGGCGGTTCCACAGGACAAATCTGAAATCAGGTTCCCGCAGACGGCAAGTCGAACAGCAGCGGACCGCCGCTGTCATCGAAATGCTTGAACAGCGGCTGGTACTCAGCGTGACCGCCGTCAGTGACACGTTCACTGCGCAGGCATCAACGAGCGCGTTGACAACGTCGACGTTCGATGTTCTGGTGAACGATTACGGGACGGGATTGTCGATTGCTTCGGTTGGTTCTGCTCCCTACGGAACCGTGACGATTCAGCAGCCGACGACCCAAGGGGGGCATCAGACGCTGCTCTTCACTCCGACCCTCGGCTTCTCGGGTTCCGAGAGTTTCGTCTACACCGCCTCGGATGGAACGGGCGGAACCTCACAGGCGACGGTCAGCGTTTACGTCAACATGAGCAGCGGATACGGCTACTCGCCACCCGTCGTCACGAGCTTGTCGATACACGTCGGGTCCACGCTGGGGGGAACCACCACGATTGTCGGGGGAACCGGGTTCAATGCTGTGTCGGCGATTCTACTGGGCGGAACAAACGCTGCCTCGTTTTCGGTCCTCTCGTCCAGTCAGATTTCTGTCGTGACGGGAAGCCATTCCGTCGGATCCGTCGATCTGACAGTGGTCACTTCAATGGGAAGCAGCTCTAGCGGCGCGAGCGACGTTTTCACATTCCAGGCACCGATCGGATTGCCCGCAATATCCGCCGTGAACCCATCTTTTACATCGACGACGGGCGGGTCAACAATTGTACTGACAGGTACGGGGTTTTCAAATGCCACATCAGTCACCCTGGGTGGGATTCCAGCGCAAAGCTTTACTGTAATATCACCGACATCAATCAGTTGCGTCACGGCGGCACACGTCTCGGGGCAGGTCGATGCTCAGGTGACAACACCAACCGGGGTCTCGGTCCTGAGCGCGAGCGATACGCTCGTATTTACCACTCCGACACTCAGCCCGGCCATCACAAGTATTTCATCATCGTCGGGGCCATCGGGCGGCAGCCTGACTGTGCTGGGAACAAACTTCACCAGCATCCTGTCAATTAATTTCGGAACCGTCGCCGCAACGACCTGGTCCGCCAGTTCCGCGAATTCCCTGACCGTTGTTGTTCCTGCGGGCTCGGGAATTGTTGATCTGACGATTACAAACAGCGCCGGAACGTCGGGTACCAGCAATACCACAAAATACACATATACCTCACCCACTGCGACGATCAGTGGCTTGTCCGTCAGCAATGGACCCCTGACAGGCAATTTCCCGGTCACCGTGGCCGGAACAGGAATGGCCAGTGCGACCAATGTCTTTTTTGGTGGCGTGGCGTGTACCAGCTTTGTCATTAACAGCCCGACCTCGCTGACTGTGATCGCGCCTGCTGCAGCTCTTGGAACGGTCGATATTACGATTCAATCGAGTGGCGCATCGTCTGCAATCACGACCGCCGACCGATTCACGTTCGTCACGCCTCCCCCGAGTCTTTCGGCAATCTCAAGTCCGTCGGGTCTGATTACTGGCGGAAATCTTTTGCTACTCACAGGCAGTTTCCTGTCGGGAGCCACCTCGTTGGCGTTCGGAAGCACCATTGTCAGCGCCAGCGGGTTCGTCGTCAACGCGGCCGGAACCTCGATCACCGTGACCGCCCCGGCAGTCGCGGCCGCCAACAATTGCGACATCCTCGTAACGACCGCAGCCGGGACATCGGTCGCCACGACCGCAACCCATTACGTATTCACAAATCCGCCAGCGATCATCACGGGACTGAGCGTCACCGCGGGACCCGGTTCCGGAGCGACCGTCACACGGATCACAGGAAGCCGCTTTCTGGGCGCGACAGGCGTTTTGTTCGGAACTACTCTGGCCAGTACGTTCACTATCATCAATGACAACACGATTGATGCCACATCTCCTGCCCTCATTCCGACAACAAGCGGTCCCCTGACAGTCGACATCACCATTGTCAATGGAGCAGGTACATCGTCGCTGGTGCCAGCCGACCGGTTTGTCTATTCAGCGGGTTCTTCGTCCACCTCCGGATCGGGGTCGGGGTCCGGAACAGGGACGGGTGGTACAACTTCGTCGACGCCGACCGGTGCGGTTCCGTTCATCGACGGGCTGAGTAATAACGGAGATTCGACGGCGGGGGGATCGACCCTGGACGTGTACGGAACGGGATTCTCGATCGTCACCGGTATTCTGTTCGATACGACGGCGGCCACTTCGTTTCAGATCGTTTCGGACAACCTGATGCACGTGGTCGTTCCGGCATTGCCGGCGGGTACCGTCAACCTCAAATTGCAATCGCCCGGTGCGACATCGATCTCCTCGCCCGCCACGCAGTTCACGCTGACTGCTCCGGGAGCAGTGCCGATCGTATCCGGAGTGGTCCTGGGCCGAAATTCGAATGGTGCAGGAAGTCTCGTAACGATTCAGGGCGCGAATCTGTCCGATGCCCGTAATGTCACGTTCGGTGGCGTGTCGGCGGTATTCCGGATCGACTCCCCGACATCGATCGTCGCCATCGCGCCCCAGGGCGTTTCGGGTTTGATCCCCGTCTCGATTGTGAGTGACAGCGGAACGTCGGCACCGTCCGCCGCAGCGCAGGTCACGCTCGCCGCCGTACCGATCCCCGTAACGGCTCCGTCAGTCACCCCCTCGGGACAAGTGTCGGCACCAGCACCGTCTGTTCCGGTGCCGACCGGCAAGACACTCCAGGTCAGCGCCAGTATTCCGCCCGTACCGAGTATTGGCATCGTCGGAACGACGGGTCCGACATCGTTCCTGAATCCGTCGTTCAACCTCACCAATCATCCGGTCACTGTGGCCAATTACTCGATGAGCGTGCCGTTCACAACCGCAACCACGACCGACGACGGAAGCCAGAGTTCCAGTTCAGGCGGGGTCTCGCAGAATGGCGACGGTTCGGTGCTGATTATTCAGCAGACCAGTTCAAACGAATTCACATACCGGCGAGTGTTGATCGGGGGAACTTCGACGGGCTTTGTGCTGGATATCTATCTGAAACAGACCGAAACGATGGCGACGACATTGCTGTATGGCGGCGGGACGGGTCGGACGAGCACGTCGTCGTGGACCTCGATCTGGTCCTGGCACAGCGATGGCCTGAATGGCACGTTCAATTTCACCACCGATACGATGACAAAGTCTGGCTATTCGAATTCCGCCGTCGGTGCGAGTGCCATCGGTGCGACCGATTCCGTCACCAACAGCGTCATGAGTTCGACGACGACACACTCGTCGTCGAACGGTTTCAGGAACGCGGCGGGGGTCGCGACGGGCAATTATGGCGACTGGAACAAAGGAGACGATACATTCGACAGCAAATCGAAGGACACGTCTGCAGTCAACCCCTACTCCAACAGGGTTTTCGGCGGTGACAAGTGGGGAAATCAATCGATCGGAACGTACACCCTGAATGCCGATGGCAGTCGCGTCGTTTCCGATGTCTTCAACGGAAGCCAGGACGGAAAGGATCGATACAACAATTCCGGTTCCAACACGTCGACCACGACCACGCCTGATCCGACCGGTTCGACGACGGTCTTCAATACGGCGATGGTCACCGATTCGGGGATGGACGAGTACAAATTCAAGGGAGATGGCACGATCAACATCGCCGTCACCGGTGCGATCACGACGACCAACAACCACGATAACAAGGATGACGGAAACGAAAACCTGACCCACACGGATACCGGCTGGCAGCAATCGAACGAAGTCCTGTCCGACGGTACGGTCATTAACTACCACGACGACTTCAGCGATTTTATTTCTGACCCGAGCACTTACAGTGACAGCGATGTTCTGTTATCGGGAAGTGCGGTCACCGGATCGCGCACCCTGAGAAGCGATTCGGGCGATACGAACATCGTCTTCACGGCCTCGGACAACGTGCAGGAAACGGCCACGACGACGAATACGTATGGTACGCCCACAGTCGTCAAAATCACCGATAATACGGGAGACCAGGGAACGCTCACCGATGCCGTCAGCTTCGGCGATTCCGAACCGCTCGCAGCCGGAGCGGTCGTGCAGAACGACAACATCAACTTCAGCAATTCGTTTGACGAACAGGACACGCCGACCGAATACCTGAAAATCGTCGTCACGACGAAAGGACAAATCGGGGTCGGCGAACAACTCGACTCGACCGTGACGATTACCGACAACGATGTCTCGTCACCGCCATCGACCGACAAGTATAACGATCTGGGGACCGATGTCGTCCAGCCCAACGGCAGCTTCACTGAATCGGACACGTCGACGGAAAAGTCGACCTCGTACGACAAACCGTCAATCAATGTCATCGTCGATTCGACTGACACCACGACCAAATCGGACGGCACGGTCATCACGAAGTCCATTCACAATAACGATACGGACAATATCGTCAGCATCTCCGGCAGTCAGGCGGGTGGCGACCAGTCCGGCGACAAACATACTGACACGGCGGGAGCGAACGGTGCCGGCGAAGTCGTCAATGACGACACGACGAACGTCGCCGACGACAAGGTGACGGACGACTTCGTTTACAACGACAATTCGACCTACTCGGTCGTAATTCCCGTACCGGGCGGCACCGTCTCGTTCGGTCACGGGAACAAACTCACAGGCGATACGGGCAAGGTCTGCGACGAAGTGACCGCGAATGGCGAGAATAATCCCGCGAGCCGATCGGTCGATTTCGAGCTGGACTCGGACACTGTGACGTTCACTGACGGTGGAAATGATTCGGCCACCGATTGGCTGAACGTCAACATCACCGACCCGGTGACGGGCGTCATCACAATCATCACCGCAGGAGACACGAATTCGGACGACTTCACCGACGATGACGGAAACAAGGTGACCGACGGAAATCAGGCCGATGTCCCGTCTCCCGTTGCCGATGTGGCGCATGCGATCGTCTCGGACACATTCAACAACGGTAGCAATCTGACAGTCAGCGTGAACGGAAATCCTCCAAACGGAGTGAAAGTCGATTTCCTGCAAATCTATTCGAACATCGACACCGGCAAATCGTCGGATGACGAAGAGTTGACTTCGCCGTCGGTCGGCAACGTGACGGTGATTGACACGTTCGGTGCCAACGACAAAATGACGATCAATAACAGCGGTCACTCGTTCGTCATTCCGGATATCACCACCGACGATGGATTCGGGAATACGTCTCGCATTACGGGAGGGACGTATATCACATTCGGATTGGTGGACGGCTGGGTTTCGAACGACGATCCGGGTAAAGAAACGCTGATTGAAGCGGGGGGCGTTGTTACGACCGATAACGAAAGTGATACGCAAACGATCAAAGGAGAACTCGATCCGACGCAAACCACAACTTCGAATCCCGTTGATGTCTACGTGACGATCGACCCGGTCACCGGCCTGAAGACAACGGCAACCTTCAAGGCGAACACTTCGGACATCGTCCACAAGTTCGACCCGTTCAACTTCACAGATGCCCACTCGTCTTCGCTCGCAGACCCGGGAACCGATATCACCTCGGGGAAAAACACGCTGACGGGCGACGAGACGACCGATGAAAATGTGACAAACGACGTGCATATTGTCGGATCACTGGCACCGGGGGAAACGGTCGATGCCGAGAATAAATTCCAGATCGCAGACAATTCGAACGATACCTTCTCGGACGTGAATATTCTGACGACCGACGGAACGGATACTGTCACGAATACGTTCGTCGGTAAATATAAAATCACCTTCTTCAACGTGAATCACAGTATTTCAGAGACGAAAGTTGACCCCGCGACCGGGAATTCAACCACGATATCCGTCGTCGACTGGCTGGGAGGGAACGCCGATATTGCGGAACTGGATACGGATACGAAGGTCA
>JANXOO010000142.1 GCA_025353525.1 Schlesneria sp.
GAAATCCCGACAATTTCGAAATTCGCCCCTACGCGGCTTTGCTTTCCCTGTGAGGTGTTTTCTCTACTGTTGTTTCGACCTTCTCGACGGATTTCAGAGCGTTCCAGATTCCATCATGCTGAAACGCGATGCCGCCGCCACCCCGTTTGGCCTGGGTTTCATCCCGATTGATGTCTGCGATCACCACGTAACCGGGATGTCGCAACAGAAACCCCATCGGCCGGTGCTCGGTGCTCCCCCACTTCGCGTGATCTTTTGTGAACGGCCATTGGTAACCGTGGTAACCGATCGAGGCCAGGTTCACTCCCAGAACGTCGAGCGTCACATTGTTCGAGCCAACATCGACGTTCTCGAAGACCTCGCCCCGACGCCATGTCTCGACATCAATGTTATCTCGCAAGGCCGGACCCACCAGATGATTCCAGAAGTCTTTGCCACGTATAGAACTGCTTGTCGGTTCGCTCCATTTTTTGTTCTTGGCGAACAAACGGAACTCGTTACGTCCTTTCGAGCGAAACGCAAAATCGGCGACCAGCGGATGTCCTGGATTCGGTGGTCGATGGTCTCCGTTGGCCAGTCTGACTATTTCTGAGTCTTGTTGCCGCGGCAGGTTCTTCGTGGCATAGACTTGCGGTTCGTGATGGATACGCAGGATTTCGGCAATCTGCTCGACCGTCGCGTAATTCAGAGTGACGCAAAGGAATGTCTGTCCATAGATCCGTTCGTCGTCGGGCAGCCCGATTTCTCCTTCGGCAGGGAACCGGGGTGTCGAATGGAGCAAATAGTATCCGCTATTCGTTTTCTGATTGAAGACCAGCGCCCCTTTGCTGTGCCCCTTGCCGTGATTGTTAGCGGGCTTCGGGTGCGACTTCGTTGGAGGAATCTCGTCGTTCCACAGGATGTACCCGGTATTCGCATCACCCGCGAAGGCCTGGTGCAGCGTTTCAGAAATGGCGTTCTTTCCCTCATGAAGCTTCTGTTTGGAAAGTTGCAGTTCCGAATGCCATTGCGAATCGCAATAAAGAAATTCGTCGCCCGTCGTATGGTGACCTGGCCCGACGCCTTGCGGCAGTTTGTAGACAAACCACCAGTCAACAGACTTTGCATGACCGTCACTCAGGGCGCTGATTTGCATGGTCAGATCCGAAATTGAATTGAAGATTTTTCACCACAGAGAAGACGAAGAGAGCACGGATTGAATCAATTTTCGGTTTTAAGGCGACCGGCAGAAAATGAATTAACTGATGAAAAACGAGGACTGGATCCAGCGCTTCCCGGTGCCTGTCCCCCTTTTTTCAGCGATCCGGTGATTGGTAACTTTTTTCCTGCCGGTCGCCTGAATTCCGGCAATTTTGAATCTCTCTGTGTCTCTGCGCCTCTGTGGTTAATCCCTCGTGATTGAATTGAACCGTGTTTGGTCCGGAATTTGTTAATCCTGGACCTTGCGTTATCGGTATTCCCTGGCGTCGGACTTCAAACGATTCTGATTACATTTTCGGAGGGATTGTCCTCATTCGCCACACGGGGGCAACTGCTCACCGCCCTTCCTCCATTGCTCAATCCATGGCTGAATGTGCGTGTTCCAGGCGTCGTCGTCGTACAGGAATCCTGCTTCGTGACCGAAGAGCGAGCCTCCTTCGTTCTGATGGAACAGTCGTCGTGGCCAGAATTCGACCCCCATGTAGTTCTGGTCGATCGTTCGCCAGTGGCGTGCGAAGACATCGGCGTTGCGAAACCAGAAAAACGTGCCGCTGTAGTGCCAGCCTTCCCGATTCAACTCGATACCTCGCTTGAACGGTCCGGTGATCGGATGCGATCTGAGAGCCGCTTCGATGAATAATTCGTTGTCGAGGCAGATTTCGTACATCGTTTCGGCCCAGCGCTTCGTGTTGCGTTCGCCACTGTGGCGAACGCCTTTGGCGTGCCCGTAGAACGTGATGTGATTGTCGTCATGCGGCAACGATTCCAGCATTTTTTCAAACGTGACCACCTCGCCCAGGTCAGGGTTATTCGGGCAGATCAGCCAGTTGTCGATTCGAACTCCGGCAAATGCCGCCTGAACCGCTTCGACGGTATCCGTCATGTTGTCGCAGGCAATGTCACTGGTGACAATCCCGATCGTTCTGACACCGTCGAACATTTCGATTCGCTTCAACAGTTGCTCGACATTCCATTGCCACATGCCGTTTCCGGCCTTCGGCCAGATGTGATAGATCAGATTTTTCTTCGGTCTGACGGTTCGGTTGTCTGCGGATTTTCGTACCGTCTGGTGCTGATCATAAATCGCAATCGCCTCGTCGACCGTCTGGCAGGTGACTCGGACGACATTCGGGATCGGCAGCGATTCGATGGAACTCCACGTCAGTTCCGGGTGGTACAGGCAAACATTGGAGTGACCTTCGCGGACAGCCTCGGGGGCGACAGTGCGATACCACTGTAACAGCCCTTCGCGAGGGTCACTCGACGCAACGGCATCGCAGACGCCCCGGTCCAGGTGATCAGAGTTTTGCCAGTGGCCTCGATGCCAGCCCCGCTGTTGAAGCTCGACAGCGACTTCGATCGGTGCTTCCAGGAAGACACATGTTGTCGGTTCGGTGAGCCAGTCGCTGCGACCGGTTGTCTCGGGATCGACCCAAAAGTATGCCGGATTCGTTTTGCCGCTGATATTTGACGGGCCAGCATCTTGTCCGACGATCCATTTTCCGGGGCAATACAGTTTGAGGTTTCCCGATTCGTGCAGTCGTCCGACGTGATGATCGATGTGTTCTCCGTTTTGAAACGGCGCCGCGTGCAGATGTTTGTAGAGTTTTTCGTAGCCACGTCGATGAACGGCGAAGCAATGTGTGCGGTTCACGTTGTACGGGATAAAGACATTGTTCGAGACTTTTCGCGGCGGATGCTGCCCCTCGTGCAATAATTGGCCGCCGAGGTAGATTTGTTCCCAATCGGGCGGCAGTTCCTCGAGGAACGATGCGAGTAGCGATTCGGCATTCGGGCGGAAAATCGCGTCGTCCTCAAAGACGACGTATGAGTCAACTCCGGTCTGGTAACAGTGTTCGAGGATTTGCAGGTGCGACCGGTAGCAACCCCAGGCACCGCGACCGGCGGTCCACCAGTCAGGGTGCAAGACGCTGTCACCGTGGACGGCGGGCCAGACGCGGACTGAACCGAATACCGCTGGAACCGATGCCTGAAACTGTGCAAGCCGGTCCGATTTGAAAGGCAGGTTGATCACAAACGCGCATTCAAACATTGCTATTGTCCGTGTATTGCCTCAATGTTTCAAATTTTTAAATTCAAGAAAGAAGCTTTAACCACAGAGACGCAGAGGCACAGAGAAGAAAGAAGAGAGATAGGTGGGGATCGTTTCCCGGTTTTGATCGTGTCGAGTGTTTCCGCAAACAGCGCAAGCCGATCAATTTGGAAAGTCAGCCAATTCACAACATCGTATTCATGCATTTCTGCTTTCCGTGACCTTCTCTGTGTCTCTGTGCCTCTGTGGTTAACCTTCTTTCTTCCATTCCAATCGATTGAATCACGTACCGGTTTTGATCGTGTCGAGTGTTTCCGCAAACAGTTTTTTCGCATCGGCCAGATTCGTGAGCGGAAACGAATTCGTCTTCCAGGTGAAACGAACCCGATCGCCGTCGAGGATGAATGCGCCAATCCAGTAACGGCCATTGTCGACGGCGGATCGGACGAGGGCCGTGACTTCGTCAGGGATTGGCAATTCGGACGCCGGTAAATCGGTCGCCGGTTTCCTGTTCACGGTTCGTTGAGACGCTTTTTTCATTTCCACTTCCCTAAAGGGCATGCTTCGGTCGAGAGCGCAAGTTTGTTCATTACCTGGTTAGTCTCGATGCAGGCGCAACCGCACTGGCGACAACGGTCGTTGACGAGTTCCGGGCAGGATTGGCAAATGGCCAGACGTTCCTCAATTTCCGCTTGGGTTCGACGAGGCATCCCGGCAGCCGTCCACCGTGTTATTGCCGACGCGAAGTTCATGCCGCGAATCCAGAAAGGTGGCCCTATATTCGCGGTCTTAATGGAGTGTTTTGTCTTTGTCTTGCATCGACCAATCATCGTTCTGACATGGGATGCCTGATCGATATTTCCTTGTCTTTCCAGAATTAGTAATATGTTTTCCAACCCTTCGCACTGTATTGCTACCATGTCAATGTCGCCGTTATTGTTGCCGGGCATGTGACGGATACCGTTCCAGTGTTTGTGAGCGTGACCGTTGTTCCACTTCCAGCACATGCTGCAGATCCGACATACATCGGTCCGGCGCAAGCGCCTCCGAACCCTATGCAAGGGGCCGTGACAGTCCAGATATTGTGATTTAAAACGGCGATTATCGTATAGAAAATCCCTGTAAATGCGGTAAAACAGCCAAACGAGCTCTGCCAGGCGTTGCACTCAATTGCCGCAAGACCGAAATTGCCGCCGAAAATGGCGCATCCTATAGACTGAGTTTCCGATATATGGCATATGGCCAGTACGCTGTGATGAGCGGTTGTTGCATAAATGCAGTTTTCGTTATTTGCATCAAATGGACAACATACGATGCCGCCGCTGCTTGAACTGCTACTCGAGCTGCTGGACGACCCGCAGCATGGGCAGTTCGCGAACACTTGCGTATCACCAGGATTTGGCATTTCAGCAGCATCCCTGGGCCTGGCCGTAGGTGACTGACAGGCCGCCGGATCCGCAACTGATCCCGGTCACCACCGTGATACACCCGCATGAGGTTGTCGACGATCCGCTCGAACCGGACATCGATCCCGAGGACGAGCCCGAACTGCCCGATGACGACGATGTTGATGATGAACTTGATGAGGAACTGCACTTCACGGCCGGGGCTCGGGTGTAGTTCCTCAAAAACAGCGTCGTCGATACGGCGCTTCCAGCAGGGTACCCCTGAGCGAAGAATCCCTTACCGCCCTTCGTGATCGTCCATGCCCCTTCTATCGGCCCCCATTGATCCCCCGGCAAAGGAGTTCCAGAGCCCGCGTCAAATGCCACATTGATAAACGGATCGTGATACGCTCGACCAATCGCGCCTTTAACAATCGACGTTTTGCCAGTCACCATCACATTGCCAGACTGTCCGCAACTGTACTGCGTCACATGATGGATCAACTCCGGGTCAACGAAATCGCTGCCGGTCGTCAGCTCGACAAATGTGATGACAACAACCGAACTCGGCGGAATTGTCTTCCCCGAGTCGTTTTTGATTGTCACGCCGATTTTAGGGACGATTGTCGTCATGTGTTGAACGTTCCCATCAACGCCACACGCCTGGCCGAGATTTCCTTATCGAGTTTCAGCTTCTCCGCGATGTTTCGTCGGCCGTCACGTTGCCGCCTGGCTTCGTAGTCAGGCACCTCGTAATTGTGCTCGGTCCCCCGAGACACGATCGTATCGTAGCCACCCGAACCCATCCGGTAAGACACTTGCTGAATCGCGCCGTCCATATCGATCGCGTAAAGGCCGATATACGTCCGCTGTGACGTACCGATTGTTTCCAGCGTCTTGCCGATCGCGTCCAGAAAGTAATCGCACTGTTTGTTGACCTCGTCCGAATTGTTGGTATTCGACAAGAAGGTGCCGTCATTATTGTAAAGATTGATGAACCACGGCTGGATGTCGTTTTTTACGATTGTCATGACGTTGGTCATGTCCGTTCCCGAGCCGATTTGCCGAGAGCGGTAGTACATGATGGGCTGCCATGTTTCTGGATCTCGAATCTGAATCGCGCTCGTGTAAAATATTTTCGCTGCATCGAATACCGTCAATGATTCAACCGATGGCGGCTTCGCGTATTGTGTGGAAAACCGCAATTGTCGTGATGTCGTGATGATAGATCGATCAGTGTCGATCGGATCTAACGCAACTGAGAACGAAGCTGGCTCCTCCGGCGATTGTCGGTAGACTACCCCTTGATAGTCTATGCGTGTACCCTTTTTCGTATTCACATTTTCTGTGACGTGCGACTCGAATTCACCCCATATGAACGATGGACGGTTGTGGACACCGCCGCGATCATCAGTCCACGCCTGAACCAGTTTGTCTGATAGAATAATCTGCTTTCGCGTCACATAATCGTCGTAGCCGTCAATCCAGACTGCCGGATCGCCGTCGACGCCACTTTGCTCGTCACTGCCTCCGTGTTCCCCCGCTTCTGTGCTGATCCTCCATGCGCGAAACACCGTTTGAAGCGCCAACTCTCTCGGGCTGATCCCGGTACCGTCGCCAAGCCTTGTTCGCACGTTGCTGATATGCCCCATCTGTTCCGATTCTGTTCCGAAACCGAATCCGGGATCATCCACACGAACTCCGTTGACGATCGAATAACTGTTCACTGGCCTGTACGTCAGATCGGCAACAGGAACCCATGACAAATCCAGATCCTTCCCGATGGCCTGCAACTTCAACGCCACCTGATAATTGACGGGAGCGGTGACGATTTGAATAAAGTCCGGGATTTCCTTGGGATCGATCCCGTCGCCGCCGTCCATATAAGGAAAATCGTCCGGCAAAAATGCCCCTTCACCTGTGACTCTGACCCACCACGTTCCTGTCGATCGCTGAGGAACAATTCGGCACCCGAACTGGTCGCAAAGTTTCGCCAGCTCTTCCGCCGGGTTCGCGCAGATCCAATCGACTTCTGTTCGCGCATCCGCCGGAAGGACAGAAGCATTGTAATTGGTGACTCCCATTGCTTCGAACAATATCGCCGCCAATTCTCGCGGCGTTTTTTCGTGTCTCGGGTCGACGAAGTTGTTTGGCAGGCGGAAATTGTATTTCCCGGTGATTTGCCCGTCTTTCCAACGCCAGCGTTCGTCCAGCAACCTCACTGAAACCATTTGGCCGCCCGAATTGTACGAGATGCTTGCGGCGTCCAGAACGCAGTTCGGAATCACAATCCGTTCGCTATTGTACGTCAGAACCACATCACCAGTTCGATCCGGAATCCCTTCCTGCGGGTACACGTCAACGACAATGACAGTCGGTGCGATCCCCGAAACGTCCGTGAAATTTACGGAGTCATACGCTTCGATGCCCGGATAAAAGAACTGGCCGTAATTGTCATACATTTCTGCTGAAACCCTTACGACATGACGACCAATGAACCAACGCCATGCTGAATGTTGACCGCGCTGGTGTATTCCAGTTGAACCGTCAACGCTCCCGTATTAATTCTTTTCTGATTGTCGATGATCGATGCCTTGTCCCCGTACATCTGGATCGTGTTCGTGATCGTCATCAATCGCGGATCACCGTCAAAATTGGCGACTGCCCCATTGGAAAGGCGAAGTGTGGTGATTGTGCCAGACGAGTTGTAAATCAGCGAACCGCCTTGAATGTCCAGCGTGTTCGTTGTCAGCCCTTCGATAACCGTCGTCACCCCTGACAATGGGCCCTGTATCAGTGAGCCCATGTTACATTTCACGGTCAGGATTCCGCCGTTTTTGTAAATCAGCCCGAGAAATGTTCCCTCACCGCACAACAACACCGCATCCGACTGCGGTTGGCTTGAATACGATGTTCTGATGACCGGGAAGTTTGCCGTCGATCCTAAATAGAATGCCAGACCGACATCGCCCTTCGTGATGTCCAGTTCGCTCGATGCGTTGCCGCCGATCACCAACACGACCGGGACGAACTGGTCCTGTCGCTGGCCTGTATTAAGCACCCGCACCGTCGACGTGTTCGCACCGAACGCCAGATTGCATCGCGTCACCAACGGAGCGTTGATAATCACGGTGCCGCCCGCCAGCGTGAGCGAAGTCGTCCTGTATTCGTTGTACGTTGAATTGGAATCGCTGTTGATCGCTGGCAGCCCGATCGTCCCCGAATACCCCGGATTGACGTTGACTGTGACTCCTGTCAGAGAACTGCCGATATTGTATTTGCAAGGCGTCGAGCCCGCGTCAAAAACCAGAGTATCGTTGTTCGCTGGAGCCGATCCGCCTGACCAATTCTGGCCGTTAGTAAAATCGTTCGGCCCTGTCGCCGCTGTCGTATTGGCAATCGTGAACGTTGCCGCGCCGCTGGTCGAGACTGTGACCAATGACGGCTTTCCGGGACTTCGCCCTGTCAGAGTCGCCGACGTGTACGGACCTGCCGCAGGCACCCCGCTTGCCACCAATTCGACGAATTCGGAGTTCAACGATGCCCCGAACGATGTCACGAGTCCCGCCAGAACCGTCGCGACCGTATCCCCGCCCCCGGCAACATACGTCGCGGTCTTACCGTTGATCGTCATCGTGAACGTCTGACTGGCGGCTGTCCCGGAAAGAGAGATCGTCCAAAGATCCGTCACGTACGCCGCGTTTGCCACCCACCGTTTTGTTGTCATGAATTAACCCTCAAAATGAATGCGCGTCGCCGCCAGCGAACGGCTGTGCCGAGATAAAATCGTATTTCCAGGAGACCTTGCCGTCCAAAACTGTCCCTCGCTGAAGATTGCGATTCTCTCTGGTGATCTGCGACGCGTTTCCTGTGCTTGTCCGAAGAAATCCCGGAAACAACGGCGGAATCGGATTAGGGGCGGAGAAAGCCGTCTTCACTGACCCTTGCTGAGTGCAATAGTACCAGGAGCCGTACGAGACCGTCTGAATGATCGGCGGAGCGTTCTGTGGCAACCGCTCGACGGTCATCGGATTCCCTCCGTTGTCGCTGAACGAGACTTGCTCTTTGAATTCAAGAATCGTCCCGCGACTCGCCCACGCTTCATCCGTCTGCAGCGCGAACGAAAACGGGATATACGTCACGCCCTGTGCACCCTTCAAATCGCTGAATGATGGCATTTGTGTCACCAGAACGCCGCCGAGCGATACTGAATTGTCAAAGTAGAACGGCGTACCTTGAAATCCGGCGCTCAGATTCTGGAAGGTGAAGGCGTTGATGATATTCGTCATGCTCGACATCAACGCCGACTGCGAAGAATTGTTGACGAGTTTCCCCTTCAGATTCCACTTCCGCCGAATCATGTGCGGGCGACCCGTTTGCCCGACGATATACGAGTTGTCGATCGACGAGAACGACACCGAACCCGGATCGAACTGAAAACCGCCATATGTAAAAACGCTTAATGCCATTATTGAAACCAATGCTGGAAGTTGAGTAACGTCGATTTCCTGATCGCTGCTTTTTCCTCAAGGTTTTGCTTTATTTTTGCTACCAGCGACTCATAATCGATAGCCTTCTCAATGGCGTCACCCAGTTGTTTTGCCGCCTTGTCGATGTCGCCTGCTCCTTTTTGAACACCTTCCCCCGCCGCCGCCGCTTGAGGTTCAGTCAACGCATCGACCTTTACTTTCACTCGTTCACGTTCTTTGACCGTGTCTTCGTTGTTCGTGTGCTCAATGCCGAATTTCTGATCCGTCGCGATTGACTGTTCTTCAAACACGCCTTTGTATTTGTTGTTCGAGGAGATCAGCACCCGACCTTCCTCCTGCGTAAACGTTTCCAGCCCCTGGTTTTTGTCGCGACCTGCCGCGATATTCTTTTCCTGACCTGCCTTGATGCGTTTCGCCTTGTCCTGAATCCTCTTTTCCTGGTGAAGATCGCCGAAGTCTCTTGAACCGGACCCGATCATCGCATTCCGGAATCGCTCTTTCTCGACTTTCACAAGGTTGTATGCGTCTTGTTGAAGATCCTTCATATTCTTGCCTTGTTTGGCATATTCGGCGGTGATCTGCTGAATAAGGTCAAGCTCCTGCTTTTTCTGTGTTGCAATCGAATCCTTGACGCCCTGAACATCTGCACTTTTGTTTTTCGTCGCCTCGTCCACAGCGTCCAAATGACCGTATTTCTCCTCGCGCTGCACTTTCGTCAATCCGTCTTTTTTGCTGGGTGAAGAAGCCAAATCTGCAATAATTCCGAGAGGCCCAAACGAGGACGCCGCCATCGTCTTACCCCTAGACCACCAGGTGTCCCTCTCTTCCTCCGGCACAGGCTTGATTTCGTCCGCCGCCTTCTGGTGACTGTTGATTGTGTTGTCCCAGCGTTGCTCCAGTTCCGGCAGACCCTTTTCCAGCGTGCTTCTGCTCTTGCCGATCAATCCACGTTGTGTCTCAAGCTGCTGTATTTTCGCCACGCCTTCATTGTGACTGTGTACTCGTTCTTCAGCGTTCTCCCTGAATTGCCGCCACTCACCGCGATCTTGAGCACTCCGCGAATAGTCGGCATCCGTGGCCCGGTTTGTGGCTTCAACGTTCTTTGAACGCTGTATGTGAGCAATCGTTTCCTGTTCATTTCGGAGCGGTGTATTCCTCGCCCGCATCAAATCATCATTGCTTTCGCGCCTCATCGCGGCGGATTGCCGTCTCGCTGATCGTTCGGCGTCTTCCCCCGCCTCGTTCCAGTATTCCCTGGTTCTTTCGCGTGACTCTGCCAGAATCGCGTTGTAGGCGACAAGAGCGGCGCCAATAGTTGCAATCACCGCGCCCCACGGCCCCATTTTTCCGACCGCACCCGCAGCCATATTCCCGAACGATTCGATCATGACGATTGATTGCATCATGTCTTGTGACGATTTGTCGGTCGCTGCCGACATTTGCGTCAGGCCCTTTGACAAGCTGATCGCCCCGCCAACCGCCTGAGAATCAGCCGCCTTTGGCGCCTCTTGCTGATGCTGACGGTCGCGCATGATTTTGGAATAGCTGCTGACAGCGTCTTTGGCAGTGTTGTCGTAGGCTCGCTCTTCGTCTGCTGCCTGCTTGTCAGATGCCTTTTTTGCTGACCGTGCGAGGTTATCCCGCTCCCTCATGATCTTCGAGTAATTGCTTACCGCTGTCGCCGCTTCCTTGTCGTACCGGCGCTCAGCGTCCTTTTCAGCTTTTGCGTGATTCCGCTCCGAGTTCTCTCGCTCCCGGTCGTCTTCCTTGATTTTCGCTTCCGACCGTTTTTTGACATCCTCGACATGGTCCTCGAAATGGTCCGGCGACATCTTGTCGAGAATGCCACCTAAAGCCGGATTTGATCGCTGTCGTTTGATTTCTTCTTCAGTCGCACTTTGAGCACGGTCGTCGACCGACGCCCGGTAGCCAATCGTGCCGATTTTCGGTATCCCCGACCCCGTATTTTCAGAACTGAAAATGCTCGATGCTCGTTGTGCTGCACTTACGCCAGTTGCGGTTCCCCCGGACCTGGCCGCCTGAACCGCCGACGAGTCGAATGGCGGAATCTGAATGCCACCAACAGAATCAGTGAAACGGGCCTTGAGCTGGTCGATTGCTGCAACCGCTTGTGAGATGTCGATATTGCCAAATGTCATCCCCGACAAAACTTCGGTGAATTGAGTCCTGACTTGCGCGACTGCTGCCGTCGCTTGCGAGACATCGAGCGGACCGAGTGCCATCCGCCCGGTTTCGACGGAGACCTTTATGACGACATCGCGAATCGTTTCGCCACTCATTTCATCCCCATCGCATGACGCAACAATTCTGATTGAAGATCCTCTTGACGCCGATGCTCCGCGAGGTCTTCCACGTCGCGAATCGCCGCTGCATTGCGACGCACCACGGGATCATCGGGAAACTGATTGACGGCCCGGCATTCCCGGTAGTGCTCGTAGCATCGTTCGTTTTCGGACATCAGAGACCGCGGGCTTTCGGGATTCCCTTTCGGGCAACCCTTATCCGTACGACATGGGGCCGGGAAGATCGGCAATCGCTCTACGATTTTCCCGTCGCGCCCGCGTGTCATCGTTCCGTCGTCCTCAAATTCATACTTCAGGCAACGCGCACACGACCGCGTTGCGACTTCCGGGTGCCTGAGCTTCAGCCAGACACCCTTTCGAAGTTTCCCACCATATCCGCGTCCGATTTTGGTTTTTCCGTCGCCGGTGGTTTCGCGTCGCTCACTTGCGACCCTCGCACGATGCGGTAAAGAATCCCGAACAAACCAGGATTGATTCGCGAGCAAGTGTCAGCCGAAACAGGCACGGAAAGTCCCTTTGAGTTCTTCAAATTCCATGACTTGACCTTTTCCGCCACAAATTCGCTCGCCAGCTTTTCGGCCTGAACGGCGGATTCCGGGTCGCGGTCTTCGTCTTGCAACGCAATTCGCACCCTGGCGTCGTGCCGGATCACTTCCGACCGGGTCGCAACGCGATACGTGAATTCGAGCGGAGCCCACAATGTTTCACCGGATTTCCCGGCTGGGGGCGCCGCAATGTATCCGTCGTCTCGTGTGTAGCCGTCTTCAATATAGCTGGTCATTGGGGTCTTTCTTTTGGGTTTCTGATTGATTGCCGCAGTAACGAACACCGCAATTGGAGTTGCATATCGGCCCAAGGGGCCAGCGATTCGAATAGCCAGGGTCGGAGTCTTCGGAGGCCCTGGGAACATTGCCATCCAGACCCACTTCAGGCCCAACGGGTCGGACATTCGCTTTTTTTATACCGCACGTGATGAACTCTTCGCGTTTGATTTGAGTTGAAACGTCATTATGAAGTTCGACATCCGGGTTAAATCGTCGATTAGTCGAATTGTCGACCCGTTGGGCCTTAATGCGGTTTTTCGGAACGCCGTTGTCCAGGGCCTCCGAAGACTCCGACCGCTGGCTATGGGAATTCATGGTCCGTTGGACCGAAAGACCTCTCGAAACGGTTTTCGTTTTCCGCGTTCGAAATCCCGACAATTTCGAAATTCGCCGATGGCCGCAAATACGCGTCCCGAAACAATTCGCGTCACCCTTAGGGCCGGCACATCACCTGCTGGCGGAACCATTTTGGCTGAAACTGACCGAATCGCTCGGCGATATGATGCAGAGAAATGCGACGAGTTTTTACCACGAGACGCAGAGGCACGTTGCAAGGGCGCTCCAGGAGACTGACAGGGGTTTCTCGTTTCTTCGTTCGTGCATGGCATTTTCCGGGGAGTCATTATTTCTGTCTTGTCTTCTCTGTGCCTCTGTGTCTCTGTGGTTCACTCTTCAATTCGTGTTTTTTATGTTGGAGCGGGCGTTTGTTTCGGGATGAGGAATTCGTTATTGGCCTTTGTCATGTGGCCAGACGCAGCGACGTGGCGGCTCGGTCGGAACCTCGCCCTCCCATAATGCGGATTCTCCTTTTCTTGTTTGTCTTCTCTGTGCCTCTGTGTCTCTGTGGTTCACTCTTCAATTCGTGTTCTTTATGTTGGAGCGGGCGTTTGCTTCGGGATGAGGAATTCGTTATTGGTCTTTGTCATGTGGCCAGACGCAGCGACGTGGCGGCTCGGTCGGA
>JANXOO010000153.1 GCA_025353525.1 Schlesneria sp.
GAACAGGATTCGCTCGCCGTCCGTTGTGACGTCGATGAATTCGGCTGCAACTCTGAAATGTCGGCGCCAACAAGGTCAACTTTTGCACCGGCTGATGTCATCGCTGCGTCAGTCTTCCGATTCTGCAGGTTGTCGATCAGCACAACGACGAACAGTCCGAACATGAACTGTCCCAACAGTCCGAATACCAACAGGAACAGACCGGGAATCATTTTTTGCTCCCGACGTGGCGCAGGCGGACCATGTACTTCGGAATAAACGAACGATCCCTTTCCTGGCGTCTGATAAATCCGACCCAGTTCGCATCGTCGAGGACATGACCGGATTCGACAAAGTCGGGATGCTCGAAGTATTCCAGAGTGTACTCGTGGGGCATCTGTTTCAGGTCTTCGTCCGTGAGTTCATCCAGTCGGTAGGCGACCAGTTTTCGTTCCTGATCTTTCAGAGGAATGACGTGTTCGCTGTCGGGATGCATCCTGTGGAACAGAATGCGCGGTCGCAGATAGTACGACAGAAAGAACAGTTTCTGGTCACTGGCGACCAGGATACGAGCGCCGGGTGGTGTCACTTCCTGCAGATATCGAATGACTGCGCGATTCGAGGTACTGATATTCGGTAGAACAGTGTCGCCTGAATTGAATCGGAAGTACGGCCAGTCGTGGATTCGCAGTCCGAGAGCATGGACCGCATGAGAAACGGCAAGTACCGCCCAGGCAACCAGAAATCCGCGAAAGGCAATGCCCCTCCATTGATCCTGAACCGGTCGCGATTTCGTCGACGAATTATCTTGAACCGGTGCCGAAAGTGTGATCAATCCGTTCCAGACATCGAGAGCAAAAGCGCGACTGCGATCCAGGTTCCACCAGATGCCAACCTGCACGATCGCCATACTCGAGAGGGCGATCCGGGCCAACCAAACCGAGAACTCGGCCTCGCCAACAGATTCGAATCGCTCGAATTCCCCACTGCCGGCTCTGTCGTATGCCCACTGTCGCACGACTTCCATCGGGATGAGCCAAACAAAAGCCGCCGCAAGAATTGTGGCCACCGCCAAAAGCAGAATTGTTCCGTACGTGAACGGTCCGGATCGTGGCAACTCCGGCAACACTTCCCTCGCAGATCGACGTATGAGCCTGGACATAGCCCGTATTCATATCCCCGGATCAAACGCGATGGAAGCGTGACGCCAACGCGGTTCCGATTTCTGCTGAACGAGGCAACGAACGAGGCATTCATCAATGCCGGTTTTTTACGGAAAATGCGGAACACCATTCAATGCCCGGCGCGTGTCCGGAAAATATCATCTGCCGAATCACGCCGTTGATGTCGCTCGACATTTCCAGGCCCGCGACTATTGCTTTTTGGAAGCCGCCAGGCCGACATCAATGAATTGACCTCCGCCCGTCTGATGGCAATGAATCGCGATCCGGTTCTTGCCGGGCTTAAACGCGGCGATTGCCGCGGCCGTCAGTGGCCGGGACTCGTACTGAACGGTGTAGCCCGAAAATTGCCCGGCGAGGACTCCGTTGACGTATATTTCAGTGTCTTCGTCGTGGTGAACCAGCCAGTGTAGTTTTTCGATTTCGACATTCGGCAACTCGACATCGCGCACCAGCCAGATATCGGGTGTCGACCATTCTGTGCCGACGGTGGTCCCCGGCGTCCCTGATGTTCCGAATCCCGACTTCCCCGATTTCCAACCCTTCGCATCAAACGCCGTTTTCGTCCAGTCGTCGCCGGGCTTTGCGGTGGTGTAGGACCACTCGCTCGGTCGAGTTGCGGCGACAGGAATCACTTCCGTGACGATCGGCGGCTTGGGCATCGCAGCCCAGTTGGCCGCTTTGGTTTGATCTTTCGTGGCCCATTTCTTCCAGGTGGGTCGATCGTAAAGCATTTGAGCGAATACGCCACCGACGACGGGCCTTGCTGTGAAGCCGACTTTCTTTGCGTCTTTCGTCTGGTACCAGTCCGTCAGCGGAGACCGGTCCGGTGTTCGATTGATGAAGGCGATGACGGGGTTCACCAGTGCGTCGAAGTCCTGGCGATCCTGAGTCAGTGTGGCAGTCCACAGGATCCAGTCGAGCTTGGTATAGTTCTCGCGATTGTCGAGCGCCAGTCCGTATTGATTCTGGATTTTTCGGTAATACGCGAGTTCCTTTTTCGCCACTGATTCGGGGAACAGTTTCAAATCGAGGATTCGGTCCCAGATCAGATTGTATTTCTGGCTCCAGCTTCCTTGCTTGTCGAAAGCCAGCCGATAGTGATCCCCTTCGTCGGCGGCGTCCATCCAGCGTTTGGCAAATGTGCGTGCGAGTCCATAGGATTCTGCGGCCTTTTCGCGTTCGCCACGCATCTCGCACAGTTTGGCGTAAGCTCCGATAGCGCAAATCGCTTTGACACTCAGGTTGACGTTATGCGCGAGGTGACCAGCAAAATCGTCGGTGCAAAGCTGGTTTTCGGGATCGAATCCCTTTTCTTTCAGATACCCTGCCCAGGTTTCGATTTGCTTCCAGTACAGATTGGCGAAACCCGGGTTTCCTTCCATTTGGGCAATCGCAGCCATCAGAATCAGCAGGTTTCCGGATTCCTCGACCGGCATCTGATCCTGTTCTGTTCGCTCGCCCCCTCCGTAGACCTGCCCGTTGGCGTGGGGGTATTGTCCCAGATCGTGCGGAGCAAACGGGAATTTCCAGCGATCACTGGCGGCATAATTCATAAACGGCACGAGAAACGATTTGGCGAGTGACGGGCCGAACAGCAGAAACTGAGGTGCCATCGGGTAAAAAACATCCGATGTCGCAATACATCCGTTGGAATGATTCTCTTTGCAAAACTGAAGAGGCTGACCGTTCGCGTCGGCGACAAATTTCCCGGCGGCAAAACACTGTCGGTAACAGAGAGCTCCCAGTTGCGCATAGTTTTCACCACCTGCATTGCGCAAGTCGGACATCAGTTCGTTATCAAATGCCGTGCAGCGACGTGTCAGATCGTCGTATTCCTTTGCCGCAGCCTTCAACAAATCTCCGATTTCCCACCCGGTAC
>JANXOO010000156.1 GCA_025353525.1 Schlesneria sp.
CTGCGACGCGGCGCGAGTGGTCTTCCATTCTGAAGTCACAACTCTTTTGGTTCAGGGCACCATTCGTCACGGTAAACTGTGTTTCGTTGCCAAAATAGGGCACGACGAAATCGGGTATATGTGCATACCCCTTTGTACCGCTGACGTTGGCCCACTGCTGCGTTTCAGTGAGAAATGAACAATAGAAACTGGCGGAAACACCGTTGCCGAAGAACAGTTCACCAGAAAACTCGGTAGGAACGTTGGAACGACTGTCTGAACGACGCGATTCTGACAGCATACGACCGGTGACGCGCAACGGCATTTGATAATTCATCACCCACAGCGAGAACCGTATGTTATACCACCCGAGATCACCAAGGCACCCGAGTGGTTCCAGTTCGCCACTTGAACGAATATTGCTTTTGGCGAAATCATCCGTGCCGCAGAAGCTGAACTGGCTGGTGATTCGACGCAGCTGGCCGATACTGAGGCGATCATCCAATACGTCGCGCAGCTTGTTCAGTCGCTGGCTGTGCATGAACATGACGCCGTCCATAAACTGGACCTGATGTTTTTTGCAGGCAGCGACCATCTCTTGCACTTCAGCGGCATCGCAACCGACCGGTTTTTCGGCCAGAACGTGTTTGCCCGCCTCGGCCGCGCGGATCACCCATTCCTTCCTCATCCCCGTCGGGATCGGCAGATAGACCGCGTCGATATCGGGTCGCTGGAGCAATTCTTCATAGCTCCCCAACGCGACCGGCTTCGGGTCAAACGACGTATGCGCGTTGCATTCGTCGATGAATTGCTGAGCCTTCGCGACACTGCGGCTGGCGACCGCCGTGACGACAGCATTTTCTGAATTACGGATCGCCAGCCAGTTCTTGCGAGCGATATTCGCGGTGGAAAGGATGCCCCATCGACAAACTCGATTGGCCATGATTGATTTCTCCTGCTAGCAAGCGATTCCAAATAACGGTCCGTAGTTTACAATGCTCGCCTAGATGAATGAAGCATTCATCTAGGCGACTGGCAGAGGACTTTTTTACGAGCCGAAGTATAGCAATCCGACGTCGCCGTGTGGATCGGCACAAACACTTTTTTGCGAGTCGACATCAAGATGTACGATCTGATCGGTGATATTCACGGCCATGCTGCCGAACTGGTTCAATCATCGGTCGCACGATTTCAAGCACCTGCCGGAT
>JANXOO010000202.1 GCA_025353525.1 Schlesneria sp.
TGTGCAGAAACCCGGATATTCAGGCAGTTCGCCCAGGACGACTCGGGAAAGCAATCTTGCCTGCACCACCAGGACGCGGCGGTAGCTGATTTTGTAACCGAAGATCGGATGAGTGATCTCCTGCTCCATCCTGCGTTCGAACGCAGCGATCACCGCTTTTCGTCCCGCTTCCGTCAGTGCCACCGAACCCGCGCGCGAAAGGAAACTCGCTGATGTCACTTCTCCATTGTTGACCAGCATCAGGACCGTCGAATCACCGATGATCGGACGAAACTCTTCGGCAAGATCCAATGCCAATGACGGACGTCCATACCGTGGTTTGTGGAAAAAACCGAGCAGCGGATCGAAGCCAACGGCCCGTACGGCAATCGTCAGTTCCTTGGCCAGCAACGCATACACGAAGCTCAATACGGCGTTGATCGGATCGCGCGGCGGGCGGCGATTGCGGCCACTGAATTCGAAAGTCGCACCACCCTTAAGAATCTTCGCAAAGCCCGCGAAATAAACTTTCGCGGCCATTCCTTCCAAACCGAGTAGCGTTTCCGCCGACGACGCCCGCATCGCTTTCTCAGCCCATTCCGCCAATTGTTCCAAATCCCGATTCAAAATCGATTCGGCACCGTTCGTACGATCTTGATCGAGGGTCGCCGCGTCAGCGATTAAGTTCGCCGTTGGTCCCGAGTCTTCCTTCGGATTAACGCGGTCGCTTCCCGGGTCTTGTCGAATTTTCGAGTGCCGCCGGAGCATCGTTCGGCAGTTTCTGATTTTGGCCGTGATCAGGTTTCTCGCGAGTGCAAGCGACTTTTGAGCATCGGCTGCGGTCGCGAATTGAGCTATTCTCAATTCGACGTTCTTATGGTCGTGGCCTGTCGTCATCGCCGCGAACCAACCGCCGTAGCTGAAGTGACAGACGGGTATCCCGCGATTAACGACTTCTCGCAACGCTTGCGCCGACATTTGCACATTGCCAAACAACGACACTTGCGAAATCTCCATCATCGGAACGCTCATCAGTTTCGCTTCGCGATGTCGCACGACCAATCGGTCACCATCCTTCCCGACGAAAGCCCCCTGTTCTTTCACATACAGAGGCAAGGCATCGTCACGAGCCGGCAACAACTGACGAACAGGCGTCGTGGAACCTGCCACCGAAGAAACGCGACTCGTTAAACCGACCGACGTTTCATTCGAGTCTTTAACGTGGGACGAACACGACGCGTTGTCCGGATCGGGATGCACATCCCCGCGAAGGAACAAATTCGTTTCATCGGGCAAGCAGATTCCCACCAGCGAGCATCGCGGACACTTGGGGCTATCGACGAGCGGCGGCGGCAGTCGTTGCGACGCGGCCAATTCTCGCAGTTCACGAATCAATTGGCGCGTTCTCATGACGAGTGCATCGTCGAATTCGACGGTCACCCGATGCCGCGACTCGATGTAATACAGTTCACCTCGTTCGCAACGATAGCCGTTCTCTCGCAGAATTAACCCTTGTGCGCACAGTTGAACTCGCTCGGGCTCCCATGCTTGTTCGGGGTTGTCCGGAATCGAGCCCTTCTTGTATTCGACGGGCGTCACGTCCAACCCGTCCAGTTCGAGGAGGTCGAGTTTTGCAACCAGTCCCTCTTTGTAAGCCGACAGAGTCAACGCACGCGTCGTTACCAATTCCGCATCGTCCGGATCGCGAATCGAAGCCGAGGTTTGCTCGTCGCAAGAAGCGGTTGGCACGGGCCGCGATGACGGTCGATCGACGTTCCTGTGCCCAAACGTTCCCTGGCGCGTATCCAGATTATCGGTGAACTCAGCCTGCACCCATTCGAGGTACGCGAGTCGCGGGCAGTAGGCGAATTCGTTCAGTATCCGAACCGGGATCAACTCGTCATCCGAGTAAGTCACCTCTTGAGCTTCCTCGCCCAAAAGGATTCCGGCCAGATCGAATGGATGAGACGTTGAATTTTTCACGGAAGATCCTCCAATGAAACGAAGTCGCTGCAAAGCAGTCAAACGAACCCTCAACCAACCCGCGATTGGCCAGCAATCGGCGATCAAAGAAAGTAGCCCTGTCGCTCCGTCGACAGGTGTGCCGTAGCGCAACCCCGCATCACTGTTGCCGAGCCTGCGACGTTAAAAAATCGCTGGCGTTTCCGAATCAAAGAAACGCGAAAACGAAAACATACCTCGGAATATGGTTTGCAGGTCCGATTGGAACGGGCCTGTTTTGCAACTCGGCACACCTGTCGCGGAGCGGCAGGGCTACATTGAGTGAGCCTCAAATTTCTTATTGATCCCGGTTTGGTCGTGGTGCCCATTTTCAGTCGACGAATGACTGCTTTTTTCGGCCGGAAAATTGCTCGCGCCGGCGTGCTTGCAACCGATCCAGCGGGGCTTACTTCTACAGTCCTGCGAGCGGTTTCGAATAGTGGTAAAAGTCGTCCGCTGGCAGCTTCGCTTTGGTTCCATTCTCGGCGATGTATTTTCGTAATGCCTGAAACCCGTACTCTGTGCGAACCAGGTGGTCGAAGCCGTCCATGC
>JANXOO010000236.1 GCA_025353525.1 Schlesneria sp.
ACTGCGCGACCTGATCGGGATCGAGGCTTCCGCATTGACTACAAACGAGCGGTTGGGCTCCGTGCGCTACGAAATCGTCCGCAATGCGGCCCGGAATCTCCATGAAGGTTTCCGGCTCGATCGCCCGCAATTGCCCCAATGACAATTTGAGCACACAACTGTGCTCGTCAAGTTTCCCGTCGATGATGGTTCCGTTGAGTGTCCTGGACGCGACGCCGCATGTTGCGAAGTTGTGGAACCCGGTAAACTCGCTTGCAATCTGACCGATGAGCGATGCTGACGGCGAAAAGTAATGAGAATAAATCTCGCCCTCGACGACTGACGCATTGATGCAAACGCGATCGATAATTCCCCGATACTCGCCGGTTATGTGAATGTGACGCAGCCCGTACTTGCGTGACCACTCTGCAAGTAAATCATCAAGGACCGAACTGTCCATATGCGAACCCTTTTTAGCCGATGGTGAGACGACAGAAATCAGATACCGGTGATCGCGACTTGCTGCTGAATTGTTTCGAGTTGCACGAGATCGCCGTGATCCATTCCCGGACAGACACCCTTGGCCCGTTCCCAGGCGGCCTCACTTTTCAAATTCGAATTCCAGAACGGCCAGGTACGGCACTGCGCCGGGCGAACCGGATAAACAGTACAGCGGCGCGATTGACCTTCCAGGAACGTGCAGTCGCCATTCTCAAACTCCCGCAGCGCAAGTGCCCCGTTATGCAATCTCGTGTGGTTGATTCGCATTTCGCCAACCGAAATTCCGCGAAACCCGGCAATCGCGTGCAGTTCATTTTCGGTCAACCAGACGACACCGGGCCCCCCCGAACAACAGTTACCGCACTGCGTACATTGAAAACGCAGTCCTTCGTGGTACCAGGGTTGTGATTCGGTCATGTTCAATCGTCCTGTCTCTTGTTCATCCACAATCGCAACATATCCAGTTCGATGTTCGGGCTATTTCGACGAGGAGTTGCCACCGCGACGGACGTGTAGCCGGATGGCGGGCGTTGCCTGATTTCCGACTCCTTGAGCCACCGCATGAATCAGACGGTCGGATTCGGCAATCCAGGGACGAGCTGTCAGGAAGATCTGGCGTTCGGTTTCCTGTTTGCGGACGAGGACTCCGGAAAGCCCGATATTGTCGACAATAATCCCGTGTGGAAGGTTGTCGACTTCAAAACGCACGTCATCGTCATGACCGTTCCGTTCGACCAGAATCTTCGCCGTGATGGTCGTTCCCGGCTCGATCACCAGCCCGTGATCCGGCGACGTGAAACGCGGATCGTCAGGGACCAGTGTCACTCGTATCGGAGCGGGCTTTTCAAGTTTCAGTTCGCCCAATCCGCCGACTGTTCGGGTGACGAGTCGTCCATCGATATCGGCGGTCGCGAGAATTGCAATCCGGTCCCAATCGGGTTTGGCTGGTTCAACCGCGTCTTTTGTCGCCGTCAACGTGCTGTATGTTTCGTATAGCCCCGCTTCGACATAAACGGGCGACGACGCTTCGAACCCCGCTGGCAGGCCGGCGATGTCGATTCGCACTGGCCCCTCAAAATTGTCCGATCGAGTGACCGTGAACTTCAGTCGCTGTCCACTTCCCGGAGCGACTTTCGGATTCATCGTATTGATGGTGATTGCAAAATCCGGATGCGGACGCCTTACGGAGAGCGAGTAAAAATACTTGTCTCCCCCGAATCCCCTGACATCGGTGACGTTAATCAAATACGACCCGTCCACAGGTGCCGTAAATGTTAATCGGGAATCTTTTCCATTCCGACGATCGCCGTCGTCGTCATTGGCGAAATCAAGCGGAAAGTTCGGCAGTCCGTTGTCGACGATTTTTGAGCCGGGTGGAAACGCTTCTACGATATAGGCAGGTTCGTCTTTGGCGTGACCTGCCGCACTGGTATCGAAGTAGTCTCGTCGTTTTCCTTCGACCGAATAGAGCACATACCCCGAATCAGGCCCCTGTGGAGAGCGGAATGTTTTGCAGATTTCGCCATTCATATAGACGAACTGGTTGAGGTCCATCTCTTCCCAGAACTCGAGTCGCACATCAGGCGACGAGGAATCGATCGGGCGAAAGTTGATCCACGAGTCTCGCACGGCCTGTAGCAGCGCACGTAATACCGGGCGACCGTCGTCGTACAGGACTTCCAGTTTTGTATCCGCCTGCGAACCGTCCCGGGCGGCGCTGGTTTCGATCACGAACCGCTCACCCGCCTTTGCTTCAATCCGGTAGAGATCACGATCGGTGCGGCCATCAGGCGCGACTGTCAGTTGGCCTTTGGCCATTCCCGGGACCGACAGCGGGGTTGCATTCGGCGGAGAGTCGTTCGGTTCCGCTTCGGCAACCTGCGGGATCGGCGAAAACGGGGAATCGCTTTTCGATGGTGATGTTTCGTTCAAATGCGGCAAATCGTTGGTTGAATCAGCCCATGCAGGGTCGATCGCATACTGTTGCAATGCGCCATTCATCCGTCCTGCAAACAGAATTTTATTGTCGGAAGAAAACGACAGACTCGATGCCCAGTCGGGCTGCCTTTCGAGGACTGCCACCTGGGTAAACGACTTTGTTTCCCACAATTTGATTCGACGATCTTCAGACGATGATGCAAGTAATCGACCGTCGGGCGAAAAAACCAATCTGAGGATCGGTCCTTCGTGTGCGAAACGGGCGTACAAAATCGGATTGGTCCCTTCCTGTCCCGATTCGCTGATTTGCCAGATCCGGATGCGGCAGTCGACTCCACCCGCGACAACAAATCGGCCGTCAGGGCTGAATGCGACGGTCGACTGATCTTTGGCAGGTTGTGAAAACGTATCGAGTCGTTGACCTGAAGCCACATCCCACAACTTGACCGTTCGGTCGCCGCTCGCCGTTGCCAACAGCTTTCCATTCGCAGAAAAACTGATGCCATAAATGGCGTCATTGTGGCCGTGAAACGTCGTCAGCGGCATTCCCGTCGCGATGTCCCAGGCGATCGCAGTCCGGTCGTAACTGGCCGTTGCAAGAATTTTCTCGTCGGGACTGATTTGAGCCGCGTAGATGGCATCGAGATGTCCGTGGAAAACCGGACCTCGCGACCAATCCAACGTGCGCCAAAGTGTCGCTTCTCCGGAAAGTCCTGTTTCACCCGCAGCGACACAAAGCCATTTTCCGTCGCGTGAAAAACTGACTTCGTTGACGGACCCGGTGTGACCGATCAACGGCTTTAGATGCCCCGACCGACCGACAACTTTAACGGAGTGTGGATGAGCGATCGCGAGCCATTCACCATCGAAGGAATTGGCGATCGACGTAATTGCCTCGATGACGGTGGCCGTAGTCGCGATTTTAGGAGTGACGAGCCCTGTCGCGTTCAAACCACCAGCGGGCGGTTTTGCGCCAGCATCAATCCACTGCTGAATCAGAGCCAGTTCGCTGTCGGTCGGTGCCGGTTTGTCTTTGGGTGGCATACGAGTTTTGTCGGTGGCCACGACGCGTTTCCAAAGCTGGCTGTCGCTACTTTTCTCCGCAACGATGACCGGCCCGTCGTCTCCCCCCTTCATCGTGCTCGCGAAATCGAGCAGTACGAGTCCGCCTTCGGGGTCTTTTGCATCGTGGCATCCGGCACAGTATTTCCGAAAGACGGGAACAATCTGACGATTGAAGTCGGGCGATTCTTCGGCAGACGCGACGCCAGAAAATGCAATCGCGGCGAGCATCGCGAGTGGTGTCATTCGAGGATGCATAGAGTCAAACCTTCATCGTGAGTCGGCTGGAATCATCCGGGAACCCGCATCAAAATAGCATACTCCGACGGCAATCGCATCTGATGTGAGGTGACTGAAAGCGAACAATCCCGCTTCCTTCTGGTATGAAGAGAG
>JANXOO010000239.1 GCA_025353525.1 Schlesneria sp.
GCACCGCTGCCCAAGGGGAGACCGCACCTGCGAAAATCAGCGTAGTTCAGTCGGCCAGCTTCTCCATGACGCTGGAGGTAACTCAATTCCGTTTGCAGATCCTTATTGTTTGGATCGTCATCGGCAAACATCCGCAGTTCGTTCACGACGTATTCCCATTCTCCATTGCGAAGTCGGGTGCGAAGTTCGCGATAAAGGGGCATTCGTTGTTCGATGGTCACGCCGAGAGTGGCCAGCGCCAGGGAAACGTGATGCACGGCATGGCACGTGTCGAGAACCTGGTGAACGGCGACCGCCTTCGGAATTCCCGCCTGGGCCACGATCTGATCAATGCGATCCCAGATCCAGACTGCCCCATCGCTCACAAACGTGAGACTGAGTGCCTTGGCCGCTCCCAAGCGATGCAAGTGCATGGCCACAAGCTCGGCCATCGCGTCGGGCCCCGCAAACGTACCATCCATCGTCATTTGCGTCTTCTTCTCGATCCGACCCTTTTCGTCGTGGATGAAGATCGTCATCAGCTTCGGCTCGCGCCATTCGCCATCAAAGGTCCGTTTCGCGAAGCGTTTTGAACGTCCGGGAGCATCACTCACAATCAAGCCATCTTCGTTTTGCGTTTCCACCTGTGGGATCGCCGTTCGCAGAAATCCTCGAAGTTTCGTGCGACCTCCATCGATTTGTATCGAGACGCGTTTCCCTGCCAGTTCGTTCGTGGACGCCAATGTTCCGGCTCGCCATGACGCGAGTTCCGCAGTTCGTAGCTTCAGCAGTTTGTCGCTGCACTGCTGAGAAATCCGGCGGACGGCTTTGAGATCCAGGGACAGTCCCTGACGACCCAGTTCATCACAGGCGAGTTCAAAGGACGGACAGAGCGCCGACTGCCGAGACACGATGCTTTCCAGCCCGGGAGAGCTTTTTTTGGCCATGCCGAACTGAGCCTGTTCGATGTGCAGGCCCGAGACAACCTCGACCTCACTCTCGTCCTTGCCTCGGCGCCGACTCGGTTCGCAGTAAAGCGATGTGGTCCACATGATCACGCATCCCAGAAGCTGCATTGACATCCTTCGTTCACGCCCTTTGGACAGACGGACCGAATACTCCTGTCGCGTCTTTTCAGCAGTGGCGGCAAATTCCGGCGTCTGCATCACGACCGAGATCAAGCCCGCCACCAACAACCCGGCTCCCCGCGCGAATTCCCGCTGGACTTCCCCTTCCAGGGCTTCCAGATTCTGCGGGTCGGCCTTTAACCGACGCTCCCATTCCGACAACATCGGAAACACCTCGCCGGTAAACCGGACGAGCATCTCTGCCACCGTCTTGATGAACTTGCCGTCTCGACCGTCCACGGAAACTCCTCCCATCGAACCGCCTCCCTGCGGAACTGTGTGCCGAAACCATCCGATCCTCGAATGGCAACCAGCCGAGAAGAATAACACAACTGCGGAATTGACTCATCAACATCGCGACACATAAATTCCACCGCGCAAAACGGGATTGCACCCCTTTGACGACGACATAGATGGTAACACTATAGCTGTCTGGAAGAAGAAAAAAAAAGGGGACATTCTACGTTACAATGCAATGACGATTGATTATGCTGCATAGATGCCACGAACATCCCGCGCATCACAGGGCAACTATGCCTATCACGTCCTCAATCGAGGCAACGGTAGAGCGGATATGTTTCATAAAGCTGACGACTATTTGGCGTTCGTCAATCTGATGCGAGAGTCCAACGAGCGATTACCGATGCGACTTGTCGGATATTGTTTGTTGACAAACGACTTTCACTTGATGCTTTGGCCGTTGGAGGATGGAGATCTGAGTCGCTGGATGCAGTGGCTGATGACGAGTCACGTCCGCCGGTATCACCGGCACTACAAGGCGCGCGGTCATGTCTGGCAGGGGCGGTTTAAAGCGTTCC
>JANXOO010000267.1 GCA_025353525.1 Schlesneria sp.
TGAAATCGACAAATCGAAACTTCAGGTTGTGGTGATCGTCTGACTTTTCGGTCGATGCCGAATCGTCACCCATGGAACCCAATGATGACAGCGTCAGCGATGACGATTCGTCGTGCGGGCAAGTCCCTGTGGGACACCAACGGTACGTGACGTTCGAAATCCCGAACAGCGACATTGCTTGTTGCGGAATAAACTCGGACGGAATCGTGATATCTGCCATTTCAGACGTAATCGCACGGATCTTTACCGGATCGGTAACCGCGATATTGGCCGCGTTCTGCCTGACCCAAACGAAGAGAGCAATCCCTGTACCGGCACATGCAAGAAACCCGAGGCCGCAAATCACTGCCAAAGTGATCAGCATGACCTTCATCGCATTGCCACTCCGGCTGGCTGATGTCACACCGGCAGATTGTCGTCGCGAAATGACGGAAGTCGGGTGACCTTCCCGGTTGAAGGAACCGTTTTGCGATCTTCCTGTCTGATTTCGAAAAATGCTCATAGGTCATTCATTTCATTGGATGAGGACGACATGGCGGTGAAGCCGCCTGACACAAACTCAAAACCTGCCTGAGGGCGATCAACTTTCGATACGGATCGAAACTTTGACGTTTCCGATATTCACTTCCGCAACATCGGGCGAATGCGATTTTAACAAAGACAAACTGTCAGCCAGTGTTTCGCCTTGAATCAGTTTCGACCATTCCGTCAGCATCAAACCAACCTCGGCGTCGTCACTCGCATAGGTAACGCGAATGCGGCTTTCGATTTCAAGATTGGCATCTTTGCGAAGCTGTTGTACCTGGCGGATAAAATCACGGGCCATTCCTTCCCGAAGTAGACCTGGCGTCAATTCGGTCGACAGTGCAAGCTGAACCCCCCGATCATCAGCGCAAACCCAGCCTGTCGCCTGTTCAGTCCCGACTTGCACGTCTTCGGCGGCAAGTTCGATGGTGTGTCCATCGAGTACAATCGTGACCGATTCACCATTACGAACCGGTGCCAGCAACGTTCCGTCGAGTGTCGGAATTTTCTCACGCAGCAGGTTCAGCAACTTGCCGTATTTCGGACCCAGTGTTTTCAAATTCGCCTTGTAGACGTACTTGACGATGTCCGCGAGACTCCCGCAGACCGTGATTTGCTTGACATTCAATTCTTCGCGAATGACCTCGCCGAGTCGTTCGATAGCATCACGCTGTGCGGCACTGCTGGCCGAGATACGCAACTCGGGCAACGGTTGTCTGACGCGCTGATCCGCTTCATCACGCAATTTATGACCCAGGGCCACCACCGTTTGGGCGGTCGACATGCTCTCGTTCAAATCACGATCCAGAAGCGTCAGGTCGGGTCGGG
>JANXOO010000269.1 GCA_025353525.1 Schlesneria sp.
GCCGACCCGACAAATAGCTGACCCGACAAATAGCTGACCCGACAAATAGCCGACAGAGAGTCAATTTCATTCGGTGAAATGATGAGAGAGGAAATTTCAGCGATCGCGGCCTTCCGATTGCCAACGCGAAAAATGTTAACACGAATCATTCAAATTTTGCCTCGACTTCCGCCGGCGATCTGTGGCGTCGGCGATCAATCGACAAAGGTTGGCGAACGATTAGAGTCAAACCACGGCTACGAGGTATGCAATGTTGCTGTTTCGCAACCGGACGGTATCAACGCCGATTGCAAACGGTTGTTCCTGAAACGACATTCGTCAGCGGAATTGATGTCGGCTTTAGGGCGATTGTATCGCCCAGGTCAAACGGTCTTGATTCTTCAATTCAGTGGCTACGGACTCGCACGATGGGGATTGTGCTTTTGGATCGTCAATACTCTCCGACGATTTCTACGACAGCACCCTGATGTCCGGTTGATGACGATGTTTCATGAATTGTGGGCGAGCGGCTCGCTGCTTTCTACAGCGGGATGGACGATGCTGTTACAGCAAAGAATTGTCAAGTCGTTGGTTAGCCTCAGTGAAGAAGTTCGGACGAGTCGGGCAGAATATGCCAACATGATTCGTCGAGCGTGCCCATCCTATTCCGGAAAGCTGATTGTTCAGCCGATCTTCTCGAATCTCGGAGAGCCCGATCACATGCGGGATTGGTCCGAGAGAAAGAATCAGCTTGTCGCGTTTCAGCCGCCGTCAATTGACACACCTGCTGGCGTCGTCTATTGGGACTCGTGGCAGCAACTGTGCGAAAGATTAAAACCGGAGAAGACGGTCGTTGCCGGTCGCACTAAAACGCTTCCGGATCATCATTCGATCGAAAAACGCGGAATCCTTTCAGCACAAGATGCCTCGGCCCTACTATCGGAATCGCGATACGCTCTCACTCAATACTTCGACGGGTATCTGGGTAAATCATCGCTACTTGCGGCGATTGCAGCCCACGGACTGGTCTGCATTATGCCAGCCGTGAATCGATCGGAAGCGGATGGCCTCCGTCACCACGAACACTACCTCTTACCGCATGACGAAGCGATTTGCCGAGTGGACAGTCATCCTGCGATCGGATTGTCGCTTCGGAATTGGTACTCCTCACACAACATTGCTACCACCGCGGCGTCCTACGCTGCAGCGATTGAACGGATGCGGAGATGAGCAGGTTGCTCCTGGAACTTTGGCAAACTCGGTCTTGCCCGCCCCTGGCGTCTACCAAATGGTTTCGCACATGGGCCAAACGGATCCGTCATTCGATATCTTTGTTACGTCAATGGCGGATGCATTTGGTGATTCAAAATCGGGGTGCCAAAGTTGGAAAGTTAGTCTATATTTCATCGATTGCCCGGTTTCACGGTTCGTTGGGAAAGCTCACGATTGGCGACCAGTCAGCCATCGGTCGGGCTGAGATCGCAGTTGATGATGCCGTAAGAATTGGCACGCGAGTCTGCATCAATGACGGAGTTCGCCTGATTACCGGTAGTCATGCAGTACGAGCGACGAACTGGCCATTAGTCATTTCGCCGATTGCAATTGAGGATTACGCCTGGATTGCCATTGATGCCATTATACTTCCAGGCGTGACGATCGGGCGCGGAGCCGTGGTGGGGGCCGGGGCGGTGGTTTCCAGGGATGTCCCGGCTGGAGCGACGGTCGCAGGTAATCCGGCGAAAGTCGTGTCGACAGATCGGCCAGCGGAGCTGGATTATGTTCCGTCAAATCAATCTGCACTCTTCAATGCCTGGATCGCAAATTGAGTTGCGTGAGCGGCCATTAGAACTGGCAATCGTTTTGTTTCAAACATCGCTAGACTTTTGAATCATGGATAAGACGACATTATTACTGTTCGGCGCGATAGCGGCCGCAGCAATTGTATTTTGGAGTTCGATCGACTGGCGTCGGTCGGTGAAGTGTGTCTTCGTTCTCGTCTTGTTCGAAGGAGCGATCCGAAAATGGATCCTGCCGTCCGCATCGGATCTCGTCTACTTTGCCAAGGACGCCGTACTTCTAGGTGCTTATCTCGGGATTATTTT
>JANXOO010000298.1 GCA_025353525.1 Schlesneria sp.
GTAAACTTCTGACGGCTGGTCGAGGAGGAGCCATCCTCACGTCGAAACCGGAAATCGCAGAACGAATCAAGCGGCATACGCTGCGGGGAAATGACGCTTATCCCCTTTCGGAGATTCAGGCCGCGATGATCCTGCCGCAACTCGAACAACTGGATGATTTGAACGACCTGCGTTGTGACCGTGTCGAACGACTCTGCTCCAACATTAAAGCAATGGGTGGCCTGACCCCGTTGCAACTGTCAGAGTGTGACATTCGGCCTGCGTATTATAAAGTCGGATTCCACTATTTTGCGGACGCATTTGACGGGCTCGCCAGATCGGTTTTTGTTGCAGCCATTCAGGCCGAAGGGATTGCCCTGGACGCGGGATTTCGCGGAAACCACCTGATCCACGCCACCAAGCGGTTTCGAACGACTGATGAATTGCCCCACGCGACAAAGGCCGATTCGGCGATGGTGACATTACATCACCCGGTCCTGCTGGAAGACGAATCGACAGTCGACCAGATTGTCGAAGCAATCCGGAAAATACGTGACCACGCCAGCGAACTTTCAAATGAATGCCCTGCAGATGCGTCAGAGTTGTGATCGCAGTCCCGATTGCTCCACAGCCAGGCGACCTGAAAACCTCGATGAAAGAAACGAAAACAGGAAAGAAATGACAATCCTGATGACGCCGGAACAGGCTGTGGAACGATGCCAGTTGATTTTTGCGCACGCGTGGATGGTACGAACATTCGTCAAGCACAGTGAAACGGTCGAAGATTTCCCGGAACTGATGCAAATCGTCCGAAACGTCTTTGATGCGTCGCGAGCTCTGGAATCGAAAGTATCGGAGCCGCAGGAATATCTGACGACACTTCGGAAAAAGATTGGCAAGCTGAGGGCTGCCGCTGACCAGTTTCGGACAGACGCACCGGTCGCATCAACGCACACAAATTTTCAGCAGGCAGTGATTTCGATGGACGCGTGCATTGCTGAATGGGACGCCGTGCTGGAAATGTTTCCACCTCCGGCACCCAGGGCCATGCCCGCGAACTTTCGACCTGGATCAAAATTGGATAGTGTATCTGATGTGACGCAGCCGCCCACGAAAGAACATTGACCGATTTCGCTCGTTTTACAGGTTCTTCATGCTCGAACCGCTCGTGTTTATGATGGGGAAGTTTGAGGCCCGTATTCCCGTGGACCGACTGTACTTTGAATCGCACCTGTGGGCGATTCCTCAAGCAGAAACCGTGCGAGTCGGATTCACGGCCTATGCCGTCAGGTTGCTCCAGGATGTCTATTTTCTGGATTGGCAGATCGACCCCGAGACTTTGGTCAAAAAGAAGCAGTCGATCGGCGAAATCGAGAGTTCCAAGGCGGTGTCGACGATGTACGCACCGGCGAACGGTCGCCTCGTACGATTCAATGAAGCTCTGTTAAATGACCCGTCGCTGATTAACGCTGACAACTATGACAAGGGCTGGCTCTACGAGTTTTCGACCGACCAACCCTTGTTGACACCCGAAGATTATG
>JANXOO010000346.1 GCA_025353525.1 Schlesneria sp.
TGAATAAAGTCCATGCGTGTGCGCCCTTTATGATCCTGGCAACAGAGTAACCGGACCTCGCACAAAACGCAGGATTCGTTCGGCGGAAGCTGGCGCCGATGATGAGCGATCGCTAAAACGCGCGTCGCGATTCAGAACAAGTTTGGCCGGGCATCACGAGAATCAGCGGAACGAGCGACGTGCGAGAACACGAACTCGCGCCAGAGGTGTCGGGCACAGATACGACCTCAGCACCGCCAACCAGCCCCCGTGGGGGCTTGCTGACGAACGCACCGAAGCAATCGTCTGTTGAGGCGAATTGTACGACGAATCTTGTTCACCGCAGAAAAACACGATTGCCCCGTTCAGGGCCAAACCGAGTTCTTCGACGATTTTCAGAGAAATACCTCTGAAGATGACAAAAATCAGGCCTGACAAATCGCCGGGAATTGAAAACATCCTGGCACTTCCACGAAATGAGTCGCTTTGCAACAGGCAACCGTGTGACGGTTGCCATCAAACCTTCCTGTCCCGAACCATCATCGGCCCGGTTACTTCTGGCAATTCGTCGCCTGCCGACGACAACAACCAAAACTATTTAACTCATCTTAACAAACGTCGATCAACCTTCAACCAATCCGGCAAGGTTTCTACTGCCCGCAACGCAAAATGCGACCCCTGGTCAATGTTTGGGTAGATGAAACCGTCCTGCCGGTGCTACGCTGGTGCCATGCCATCCTGGCCCTATGCGATTCCAGAATCGGGGTGTTTTCGTATGTTTCGACTTCGATCAGTAGTGATGACCTGCTTCGCCACGCTTCTCGTTCGAGGTGCTTGTGCCGCCGAACCGGAGGCCATCAACTTCAACCGCGATATCCGCCCCATCCTTTCAGATAACTGCGTACAATGTCACGGTCCGGATGCGGCGATACGAAAAGCCGGGTTGCGTCTTGATACACGGGAAAGCCTGCTCAACGCCGCCGAATCGGGTGAATTTGCAATCGTTGCCGGAAAACCGGAATTCAGCAAATTGATCGAGCGGGTATCAAGTACCGATCCGGAAGTCGTGATGCCGCCTCCTTCGTTCAAAAAACCGCACCTGACAAACGAACAGGTTTCGCTCCTTTCACGCTGGATCGCTCAAGGCGCGGAATATACGTCTCACTGGGCATATAAAAGTCCGATGCGACCGGCGTTGCCTGCAGTCTCGACAGAAAAATCAACGTGGATTCGAAACCCGATCGACCGGTTCATCCTCGCAACGTTGAACCGGGAAGGCCTGGAACCATCACCCGAGACTGATCGGACAACATGGCTGCGCCGATTGAGTCTCGATGTCATCGGCCTGCCGCCGTCAATTTCCGATGTTGATGATTATCTCGCCGACTCCAATTCCGATTCTGACTGGAAACAGATCAACCGTTCACTGTCGTCGCCGCATTACGGCGAGCGATGGGGTCGACACTGGCTCGACGCCGCTCGCTATGCCGATTCGGACGGGTACGAAAAGGACAAGTCACGGCAAATCTGGTTCTATCGCGACTGGGTCGTCAACGCGTTCAATCGCGACCTGCCTTACGACCAATTTGTCATCGAGCAACTGGCTGGCGACATGTTGCCTCACGCCACGCAAGACCAGTACGTCGCAACCGGATTTCTCAGAAACTCAATGGTGAATGAAGAAGGGGGAGTCGATCCCGAGCAGTTCCGCATGGATGCAATGTTCGACCGAATGGAAGCGATCGGAAAAAGTATCCTGGGTCTGACGATCCAATGCGCTCAGTGTCACACGCACAAATACGACCC
>JANXOO010000380.1 GCA_025353525.1 Schlesneria sp.
CGGCGAATTTCAGGCAATGTCTGTGATGATCCGGTCCATCGTGACATCGATCCCGACAACCTCGGCCACAATTGTCAGGTATTTGCGAGACACTCTACCCAATCATGTTGGCCCTCGCATAGAATCCTGAGTTGAACGTCCCGTTTTCCTCGCTGCACGGATGCGACCTTGGCCAAAAAGTCCGCTAAAAAGACCTCTGACGAAGAAACTCCGACAAAACCGGAGTCCGGTCCATCGCCCCGAAAGAAATCGGTCGAGCCGAAAACTGCTGCGCCGGAGGCCACTGAGTTAATCAGTACTGAGTCAAACAGCGCCGAATCTAAAAGCACCGAACCGAAAAACGCGGTGAAGAAATCCGCTGCACCGAAGGCTGCTGCGTCAAAAGCTGTCGAACCGAAGCCGGTGAAATCGTTGGCCGCCGAACGGATTCCCGTGGTTTGGGATGAAGATCGGATTGAAGCCGGCACGCACGAGCTTGGGAATTACGTCTGGAAGCACCTTTCGCGACGATGTCCGTCGATGTTCGAGCGGCGCTGGTGGGACGACCGGATCCTTGGCGCTGCGATGGCGGACGAATCGCTGAAGGTTCAGATGTTTCGTTTCGTCGATGTGCTTCCCCGATTGAAGACGCATCGCGATGTCACCCGGCACCTTCAGGAATATTTTCTTGAAGTGAGGGAACATCTTCCTCTGGCGATCGAAATGGTGCGATTCGGCGTCGAACACCTTTCACCCGACTCCGTCCTTTCCCGTGCGCTCGCCTACAACGCGCGCGGCAACGCCGCTCGAATGGCACGCCGGTTCATTGCTGGCTCGAACGTCAAGGAAGTCCTGTCGGCCGTCACGTCACTCCGCAAACAGGGACTGGCATTTACGCTTGACCTGCTGGGTGAAGCCGTCATCAGCGATTCCGAAGCGGAAAAGTACCAGCGGGAATATCTCGATCTGATCGACGGACTGGCTCCGGTCGTTAATGCGTGGCCCGAGAATGCCCAGACGGATTTCGACCACAATGGAGCGATCCCTCGCGTCAACGTCTCGATCAAGCTGTCGGCACTTGTCAGCAACTTCCGACCGATGGACGCTGTCGGAACGGCGGCTGCCGTCAAGGAGCGATTGCGACCTCTGCTGAGGAAAGCCCGAGAACACCACGCCTATCTGCACGTCGATATGGAACAGTATTCGTATAAAGATCTGACGCTTGAAATCTTCAAACAGACGTTACTGGAAGACGAATTTCGCGATTGGTCGGATGTGGGAATCGTCATACAAGCCTATCTGGCAGATTCCGAACGCGATCTGCTTGGATTGCTCGAGTGGTCGCGAGAACGCGGCACACCTGTCTGGGTGCGGCTGGTCAAAGGCGCCTACTGGGATTACGAGACCGTCGTGGCTCAAAGTCGCAACTGGCCGACCCCCGTCTTCCAGGAAAAATGGCAATCGGATGACTGCTACGAGCGATTGACAAAAA
The DNA here is from genome assembly GCA_025353525.1 of Schlesneria sp. Taxonomy (GTDB): domain Bacteria; phylum Planctomycetota; class Planctomycetia; order Planctomycetales; family Planctomycetaceae; genus Schlesneria. The sequence continues at coordinate 1,472 of JANXOO010000380.1, forward strand.
TTCTTCTGGAAAACTATACGGACTTGCGACCGGCATTCGGCAGTCACAATTTGCGGAGTCTGTCACACGCGGTGGCGTGTGCGAAACAGTTGAACGTTCCTGAAGGAGCGTTCGAATTGCAGATGTTGTACGGGATGGCCGAAGAGCAGGCACGGGCCTTCAGCGATCAGGGTCATCGCGTGCGGATCTATACTCCGTTCGGACAATTGATGCCGGGGATGGCCTACCTTGTCCGTCGGCTTTTGGAAAATACATCGAACGATTCGTTCTTGCGACACAGCTACGACGAGAACGTGAACATTGAGGATTTGCTGATGAAACCCGCCAGACTCGCAAACAAGGCTGCTGCCCGGCCGCCTGTGACACCTGAATTCGTCAATGAACCGACCGCCGATTTTTCGCGGAAGGAAGTTCGCGAGGCGATGATCGAAGCACTCGAATCAGTTTCCGATGAACTGGGCGAAGAGTATCCGATCGTGATCGGCGGCAAGGCCATGCACGCGCGACCGATGATGATTTCGCGAAATCCGTCGCACAAAAGCCGGATCGTCGGTCGAATTGCATCGGCATCCGCCGAAGATGCGGTGCTGGCGATCGACACGGCTCGTCGCGCCTTTCCCGCCTGGTCGAAAACCGAAGTCCAGTATCGTGCCGAATATCTTGAGCTGATCGCGAAGGAAATGCGAGAACGCCGATATGAACTGGCGGCCTGGCAAGTCGTCGAATGCGGCAAGCCGTGGGCGGAAGCCGACTCGGATGTGTGTGAAGCGATCGATTTCTGTTTCTATTATGCCCGGCAAATGCGGTCGCTCGACCAGCCACAACACTTTGACTTGCCAGGTGAAGAAAATCGCTACTTCTATCGGCCGCGAGGTGTTGTCGTCGTCATTGCACCGTGGAATTTTCCGCTGGCGATCCTCGCCGGGATGACCGCTGCGGCTCTGGTAACGGGAAATACAGTCGTCATGAAACCGGCCGAACAGGCATCGGTTGTCGCTACGAAATTCCTCGCAATCATTCAGGCGTCAGGAATCCCCGACGGCGTCGTCAGTTTTATGCCGGGGATCGGCGAAGAAGTCGGACCGGAACTGGTTGGCAGCCCGAACGTCGATTGCATCGCATTCACAGGCTCGCGACAAGTTGGACTGGCGATTAACGAACAGGCTGCCGCCTCGCACGTTTCACAGTTGGGCGTCAAACACGTCATTGCGGAAATGGGAGGCAAGAATGCCATCATCGTCGACAGCGACGCCGATCTGGACGAAGCGGTCGCCGGAGTGATCCAGAGCGCATTCGGATATTCCGGACAAAAGTGTTCTTCCTGTTCCCGGGTGATCGTGCTGGAAGATGCTTACGACGAATTCCTTGCGAGGTTGATCGAAGCGGCCAAATCGTTGAAGGTCGGGCCAGCCGAAGACCCTTCCACAGACATCGGCCCTGTGATCGACGAAGATTCGGTGACGCGCATCCTGAAATTCATCGAAATCGGCGAGACGGAAGGTCGGCTGGTTCTGGGCGGGATCGATCCGAATCTCGCTGCGGAAGGTTACTACGTCGGGCCGCACATCTTTGTCGATGTTCCTCCCGAAGCAAAAATTGCCCAGCAGGAAATCTTTGGCCCGGTACTTGTCGTCTTCAGGGCGAAGGATTTAACGGAAGCACTTACAATCGCCAACGGTACCGACTATGCATTGACAGGTGGTTGCTATAGCCGAAGTCCGGCGAATCTGAAACGCATTCGCCAGGAGTTTTCCGTTGGAAATCTGTACCTCAATCGTCCGATCACCGGAGCGTTGGTCGGTCGGCAGCCGTTCGGCGGATTCAAGTTGAGCGGTATCGGAAGCAAGGCAGGCGGTCCTGATTACCTGAAGCATTTTGTGATCCCGATTAACGTGACCGAAAACACGCTTCGGCGCGGATTTGCCCCGGTCGTGGAAGACGCATGATCCTGTCTGTGCGTTAGAGGACGTTTTGTCGCAGACTCTGTGCGATCTTGACCGCACGAATATATTCGCTAAATCGTGCGACGGGATTCAGGCCGCCGATCGCCCTGCGACAGAACTGATCGATCAGAATATCGATTTCCGATCGTTCGCCTGTCAGAACTTCGTCTGCAGATTCCGTTGAATTTTGCCAACTGATTTTCGTTCGATCTGTGAGCGTCGCGCAACCTTGTTCACACTCGACCGTGATCCTGATCGAGTTATCCCCGTTCGACCGTTGTATCAGCGTCGCCCTTCGTGACATGGTCGACGGAGACACCGCTCGAAATTCCAGTTGGCAGCTCGCCGTTACCGTCGCAGTGTCCTCCGAATGAACGACCCCGCTCGGATCATGACCCATCAGGTTCGAGCACCAGTCGACAAGGCCAGAGATCACTTCGGTTCCGACTGACCGGTTGCATTCGATCTGAATCTGTTGAACCGCTCCGATTTTTGCCGCCATCAATTCGCGCAGTCGGCACGATGCCGGAGTGAATCGGAGCCCCATTTCGGGCATCAGCCAGTCGTCCACCCACGAAACGGCAGTTTCCGCCGCTTCTGCGGTGCGATTCGATTCGGGAAATTTGCTCAGAGTTACCAATTGCTCAAGGACAGGTTTTGCCAGAAAGACGGGCTTGTTGCAGCGTGAAATCAAACCGAGTGCTCCGGCACCACACCAACCGAGATCGAGCACCAGCAGCCCTTGCACTGTGGGCCGCACGATCGCTTGCCGAAGGCCTGGAACAACATCCGCATCGAGTTCCGCCGCGACTGTCCTGGCGCGTGCTTCGACCGGATCGTAAACGACTCGAACGCAAACCCGTTTCTGCAAACGAGCAAGAGCGTCGCGGTATGTTTCTTCCCAACCTGACCCGAGTCCGATCAAACCGAGTCTGACACGATCCCGATTCAACTTTTCGCTCATCCGCAATGTTCGCTGTGGAAAGTGAGTTCGACGAGGACGATTCCAGCCGTCTGAAGGGACGGCCCGACCTGGAAGATCCCCTGAGCTGTTCGGGATGCCGGAACGTCTTGCCGCACCTGTCATTCCGATGAAAACAGACCTTCTCAGGCAATTTGAATACCTGCAATTCAAAGTATAGATCGATTTTCCGAAGATTGACAGATGAACGCCTTTATGAACACTTCACATCTCGACTCAATTGAAGACAAGCCATAGAATTCGGGTTCGCTACGGTTTTCGCCAAGAGGATGAATGCAGGATGTCTGTCGATTTCGACTTTTCTCGCGACGCCGAATTTTCCAGGCTGCTCGCGCGACGGCAAGATGTGGATTTGACGCGATTGGCGCTGGAATTGGCTCGAGACGCTCAACCGACGCTCGATTTCGATCACACGTTGACGTGGATCGGGAAGCGTGCGGACGAATTGCGCAGCCATATCGTTCGCGTTCGCAGCGATCGCGATATTCTGCGGGAACTGGTCCGCTGCCTGGCGGGAACACACGGACTGCACGGCGACAAACAGGCCTTCGAACGAGCCGAGTGCAGTTACATCAACCGCGTCATTGAAACCGGTGTTGGCATCCCGATCAGCCTGTCGGTGGTCTATGTTGCCGTCGCCCAGGCGGCGGGACTGGATTTGACGGGTGTCGCAGCACCGATGCATTTTCTGACCCGGTTCGATACGGTTCAGGGCCCCCTTTTCGTCGACGCGTTTCATTCCGGACAAGTACTCAATTACGACGATTGTCTGGAATGGATCGAATCGTTAAGCGGTCTGACAAGTGATGAAATCGAACGGTCACTCGAACCGGCTCCCCCCAGAGAAGTCGTCATTCGGATGCTGAATAACCTGAAGGCATTGCACGTCTCGCAGGAAGAATGGGAACGTGCGTGGTTCGTGCAGCGACGACTGCTCGCTCTGCATACTGAAGCCCTGGACCACCGTCGCGACCTGGCTCTGATTGCGATCAAGACGAATCGCCCCGGTGTGGCGATCGACTTGCTTCAGACGTGCCTGAAAGACTGCTCGCCAGGTGACCGCCCGATGATCCTGAACCAACTTCACGTAGCCGAGCACAATCTGTCGAAGTGGAATTGATCGAAGGAAATATGGTTTGACTCTACTGATCGCCATCGAAGGAATTGACGGATCCGGCAAGGGGACTCAGGCCGCGAAGTTGAATGCTCATCTCAACGCAATCGGCCACAAGAGTTCGCTGCTCAGCTTTCCCCGCTATCGACAAACGTGCTTCGGTCAGAAAATCGGCGACTTTTTGAATGGATCGTTCGGCAGTCTCGATGCCGTTCACCCGTTGCTTGTGTCGCTGCTGTTTGCCGGTGACCGATTCGAGTCCAAAGAACTCGTCGAACAAACATTGGCCGAACATGATGTTGTCGTTTGTGATCGCTACGTTGCCTCGAACGTCGCACACCAGGGAGCCAAGGTCGACGGAGCTGAACGGACGCAGTTGATCGAATGGATTCAACACCTCGAATTCTCGATTTATCGACTGACGCCCGCTCGCCTGACATTATTCCTGGACGTGCCGGTCGATCATGCGCAGCGATTGATCGCCGCCAAGTCAAAACGCGACTACACCGACAAGTCCGCCGATCTCCAGGAGGCGGATGGACACTACCTCGCTCGAGTCCGCGATGTTTATCTCGAACTGGCTCGAGGCACCGGCTGGGAGACAATACCCTGCGTTCACGGGAGCAGCGTCCGATCGGTGGATGAGATCGCGGCTGATGTCGCCTCGGTCGTCGTTCCGTTCATCGGCAAACAGCCGAAGCCCTGACCGTGCCCGAAATCCGTTGATGTCAGGGTATTCCGGTGTGCTAACCGAACAATTTCAGAAGCGGCTTGCCTTCGTGAGCCACCCTGAACGGACGGCCTGACTTCGAGAAGAAGTCTTTTTGAATCGGCAGCCCGAGCGCGTGAGCAATCGTGGCATTGAAGTCCGGGATGGCGACATCGTCTTCTTCAGGGCTGTGCCCGTCTTTGTCCGATTTGCCGTAGAAATGCCCCCCACGGATCCCGCCGCCGGCAAAGAAGCCCGAAAAGACGCCGGGGTGATGGTCGCGTCCACCGTTGGCGTTGATCTGCGGACTACGTCCAAATTCCGTGCCAAGTACTACGAGCGTATCCTTGAGCAGACCACGCGACTTGAGGTCACTGATCAGCACTGATGCGGCCCGATCCAGAGTCGCCGCGTGGCCGGGCAGTTTGTCTGCCTGATAGATCTCATTATGCATGTCCCAGCCGCCGAGGCCGACTTCGATGTAGCGGATCTTGTGCTCAACGAGTCGTCGCGCGAGCAGACAACCCTGGCCGAACTGGTTTCGACCGTACTTGTCGCGAATTTCGGGCTTTTCCTGATTCAAATCAAATGCCTTCAGTTCATCGCTGTGAATCAGTGTGTTGGCCTGGCGGTAAAACTCACTGTAGGCATCCACCTGCTTTTGCGGAAACTTTTTGCGAAAGTCGGAATCGAACTTGTCGATCAGTTCGATCC
>JANXOO010000190.1 GCA_025353525.1 Schlesneria sp.
CAAGACACGGTTCGACGATCCGTCTGTTCGAAATGGTGCAGGATTCGTCAATGCGTTTGCGCGATGGCACGTCCTGAAAGGCGAACGGCAAGAGCGCGAGGCGACGTTTTTGTATCGGGCTCTGGTCTCACTCAAATCGGATTCCGATTGGCTGGGTCTGACCGGCAAAGTCCAGATCGGCCGAGCGTTCGCTGAAATCGGGTTTGAGGAAGAAATGGAACGGATTTATACGCAAATTCCACGTAAAAATCTGACTGCAGATGTTCGACATTCGATCGACTTGGCGCTCGCGCGATTTGAATTCAATCGCGGTAACCCCGAACGTGCCTGCGAAGTCTGGAAAGAACTCGCGGCCGAGCCTGAAGATCTTTGGACAAATCGGGCGCGTCTGAAGCTGTTGGAACTCGCGTTTGCCAAAGGGGAATATGCCGAGTGCCTGGTCGCATGCCGATCACTGGTTGATCGAGTCGGCATACCGTCCGACGAAATCAAAAAGCTGATGGGCCGAACTTATGAAGCGATGGGCGATGACGGACGCGCCGCAAAATCGTATGCCGGTCAAATCCCGGCACCGTAGGCGGTCAGTTCACTTCAGTTTGACTTCTCGCCTTCCCTGGAATCTCAGACATTTAAAAATTCTGTCGACTGAGGCCAGCAGAGAGCATCGAACTGCCCGATCAAATCTGGCCGGTGGTTTACTGTAACCGGTACTTAAGCCACAATTGCTGGATCGACGGCGCCACTTCGCGCCACCTGCCAGCGTTCCGCCGACCTTCATCATCCGTTGCTTGCGCAAAAACGATGACAACGTGATCGTCCGCGAGCCGAGAGACGACCCCCTTCATCAGAATCGATTCGTCACGATAAAGGACATCGAATTCCACGCGCATCCCGACCGAAACGTTCGGCGGATTCTCATTGGCAAACTCGACTTTGACTCCCGCTTCTGACACATCGCAGACTTTGACGCCGTGCGATTCCTGATCAGCGAATCGAACGGCACCTGACAATCCCGATTTCGGAATCACAGGAACTCGAAAAAGCTCTCTTGAATTCGTGGAGGCCGACGGATTTGATGGTGTATTCATTGTGTTTTGAATTGTTTCAGGCGTTCGGCCAGATCAACCGCGACTGTCGGTTTTGATTCAGCAATGCTCGAAAGTACCTTCGCGGAAATCCGGGGCGTCATTTTGTCAATCACGGCAACGACTCCGTCGTTTTTTCCTTTTTTCAACATCTCGAGCAGTATGCTGGCAGTATTTTCCGGTGGCATCCCGTCGAACAACTTTGCCAGCTTGGCCAAATTGGCGTTCTTCTCGGGAGACCCGCTGAGGTCGCGGTTTTCGCCAGGCACACTCATTTCATCAAGTTTTCTTTGCAATTCGTCGCGCTCCCGACGTGCTTCTTTCACCGCCGCCTCGGCCGCTTCCCGTTCACTTCGAGCGGACTTTATCGCTTCCTCAGCAGCTTCCATTGCCATCTCTTTTTCTTTGCGCAATGCTTTTGTCTTTTCGTCGGCCTTTCGGCGGAGCGCGTTCTGCATTTCTATTCCCGCACCCCGTTCGGTATCTGTCACTTTTCTCAATTCGTCGATCGACTGAAGTGACCCTTGCATCGTCTCGGTATAACGTTGTCGGGTTTTGGCGGCTTCTGACTGTTCAACACGCAAATCACCCAGAATCAGTTCCATTGTTTCCTGTCGCTCGAGCAACCGCCGTTCCCGGTCGATCGTAGACGATTCCCGCATCCGCAATTTGTTAATCAGGACCCCTGCCTCGTCACTCTCGGAAACGTACGAGGGTCGAGCACCGACGGGTGGTTCAAGTACTAGCGCTTCCGAAAACGGAATGGGCGTTTTTGACTGAGGTTTCACCGCGACCGGATCAGGCATCTCGCCTTCGTCCACTTTGGCATCGCCGATCGACTCGTGGTTCATCGCACTCGACTCGGCGGCAGCCTTGGCATCCGCATCGGCGGCCAATTTCGACTTGTCGGCTTGTGCGTTCTTCTCGTTTTGAAGAACGTAGAACGATCCTCCGGCGGACAATCCCCCGACGATCAGGGCGACGACCACGAACTGGATCAAAGTCTTCATTCGGGAAGTCCTGGGGTTATCGGAGGATCGTCATCGTCTCGGGATGTCCATTTTCGCATGACGATTTCGTCAAGGTCGATCTGCTGCTGCCAGGCGATTTCGTCGCGATGTTCGACTCGTCGCTGGTCGCGCAGAAGCGAAAGCCCTTCAGCGTCCCGTGAGATCTCTGTGCGCACACGATCTCTTTCTCGAAAACGCTCTTCAGCCACCATGAGCCGTTTCCCGGCAATGCTCAGAATTTCTGCGAGTTGTTCGAGATGCGCCGTTACATTCGCTCTCACCGTCGGATTGATCGGCCCCCCGACCGTTTCGCTCAACTGACTGGCGTCGTCGATCCTTTGCTGACACTGGTCGACATCCAGTCGCGCCGAATCACGTTCCATCGCGGCTTGCGCGACGTGCATCTCGGCCTGCTTGAGTCGCTGCTGGTGGTAACGCAGGATTCTTTCGAGTGAGAACTGGAATTTCTTCACCAGACCGCCCTTTGTTCAGTTCAAAACGGCCAGGCGGCTGCGATGTTTTGCATCGCGTTACATGACTCGGCCAGTGAGAATGTCTCGCGAATTCCCTGCTGCAAGAAGGAATTGACCGCAGGCATCAGTTCAATGACTTTATCGATTTTCGGACTCGTACCCCGTGTGTAGGCTCCGATGCGGATCAGATCCTGCACTTCTGAATAGGTCGACATGATCTCGCGAATTTTGCGAGCGGCGATCTGCTGCGGTTTTCCAGAGACGTTGAGGAACGCCCGACTGACGCTTTGCGAGATTTCAATCGCCGGAAATCGCCCCGATTCGGCGATCTTGCGATCCAGTACGATGTGACCATCGAGCAGCGATCGCGCCGCGTCTGCCACCGGTTCGGCGAGATCGTCCCCTTCAACAAGTACCGTCAAAAACCCTGTGATACTTCCGGTAGCCGAATTTCCGAGCTGTTCAACCGTGTTGGCCATCAACTGAAAAACGGAAGGCGTGTAACCCCGGGCACTGGGAGGTTCGCCCAGGCCAAGTCCCAGTTCGCGCTGCGCCATCGCCAATCGTGTAAGGCTGTCCAGGAAAAACAGGACGTTCTTTCCGCGGGCCCGAAACGAATCAGCCATCGAAATCGCCGTCTCGACTGCGCGAATGCGCATCAGCGGCAATTGATCACTGCTGGAAATCACGACGGCCGATTTGGCCAGACCCTGCGGGCCGAGACAATCCTCGACGAATGGTCGCAGCTCACATCCCCGCTCGCCCACAAGGCAGATTACGTTCAGATCGGCTTCAGCCGTTTTTGCGATCTCTCCCAGCAAAGTGCTTTTGCCGACTCCACTGCCCGCAAAAATTCCCAATCGCTGCCCGCGACCGCATAGTAAGAGTCCGTCGATGGCTTTTTGACCGGTGACGAACGGTTGTGTGACCCGCTCGCGGTGGAGTGCCGATGGAGGCGTATTGCGAACAATGCGGCGCTCGTGAGGGCGAACGCCGCCCTTACCGTCGATCGGGCGACCGAGTCCGTCGAAGACGCGACCAAGAACGCCGTTGCCGACCGGAACCGAACGTCGCTCGGGCAAGCGAAGGACCGTCTGCCCCGATCTTAATTCTTCAGCGAATTCAAATGGTGCCAATTGAGACAGGCCGCGTTTGAAACCGATCACTTCGGCGGGTATTTCTCGACCGTTTCGTTCGACGATCAGGCATTGATCGCCCAACGCTGCAGGCAATGCGCACGCGAGTCCGTCTTCAACGACTTGCAGACGACTTCGCACCTGAAACCCGTCGCACGCTCTGACATCGCGGACAAGTCGTTCGAGATCAAGGTTCAGCATGGCCATCCACTGTCGAAAGGAGTTGTCGGCGAATCTCGTCAATCTGGCGTTTCAATTCGTAGACGACGGTCACCTCACCCGCTTTCGCCTTGCAGTCGCCGCGCGACAGAGTGGCATCAGCGATGAATTGTGGTGCCCGATCGCTCCCCAGTTCCCCGATGATCGGCATCGATTGCAACTGAGCCAGGTCGTCCGGATGCAATCGCACGACGGCCTCTGCCGATGTCTCAAGTCGTGCGAGAACTTCGTGAACAAGATTGGCGATCGGAAACCGGTCGGCGTTGATCTCGTCAAAAATCAGTTTTGCCGAAACGACCCCGGCCAATTCGACGGTCGCAATCTGAAGTTCGTGAATCATCGCCACCAATCTGCTCTCAAACAGTTTCGTGGCATTTTTCATTTCCAGCAGCCCGTTTCGAAAAAGGTGCTGCTGCGCGCGAAGCTGATCAAGTTCCCGGTCACGGTCAGTCTCGGCCACGCTGCCTGACGAGCGGGTTCGTTCTTGACCCGATTCCGGTTTCGGCAACCGATTTGTCGGAAATTCACCGGGTCGCCGCCGTTTGAAGCGATCTATCTCACCCGCGATCAAATCGGGTGGGCTTGCGAACGCTTCAGTGATTGCACCCGCGCGAAGCGGCAAATTCAGCGGAATGATGAATTCAATCATTCGTGTTCGCACCTCGGCCACGTGGCCCGTTTCGGCAGAAATTGCCGCAATGGATTGGAGAACGGGTCCGCGACCGATCGATCCTGTCTACACCGGCAATTATTGCCGACACGCACGATCGATCGCGTCACCTTGCGAGTCACAGAGCGTCTGTTCCGCGCTGAAGGTACGCTCGTGTAATCGTCACAATCGGTATTTCTTCATCAGGCTATTCATCTCAACTTCTGACGACTCCATCCGGGAAAAAGATACGACGCGATGACGAACCCAGAAATCAACACTCAGTTGCTGGCCATTTTTGCCCGGGATTTCCATTCGTTGTTCGTTGATGCATTGCCGACCCGTTCGTCGTCAATTCATGCGACATCCGCCCCGAAGAAAGCCTCATCGCCAAGCGCCACCGGATCTCCATCGCCGTTTGAAAAAGTATTGTCGCAACATTTCGGCAGTGAGTCCGGGAAACCTGGCAAATCGTGCGACACGTCAGAGAAAACAAAGGCGGCGACGACTTCGGAAGCTGCTGTCACCGTTTCGCCAACATCGATCACACTGGACGCCGCAGCGTCGGGTATCGAATCGAATGACGGGCCCGGTTCGATTGCCGGGATGTTTCCCGATTCGGGACTAATCAGCCCCGCCAATGGCGGATTGAATGCATTCCGATGGGCTTCGGCAAACGGCAACGATGTGACAGCGGGCAATCCCGACGAACGACTGATATCGGAAGTCACGCCATTTCAACAGTTTTCCGGATTCATTTCGACGACAGATGTCGCAATTGCCGATTCCGGGCTGACTTCAGTGACGGCAGCCAGACATGCCGACTCGCAACAGCAACTCGCCGCAGCTCCTGAAATCAAGGCGTCGGCACAAAATGTCATCCCGATCTTCAGTTTTAAAACGGCTGGCATCGCCTATTCGGATAATGTACCTCCCGCAATGGACCTGATTGCGACCGAGATCACGAGACAGATTGGCAGCAATTCAAACGGTGGCCCG
>JANXOO010000392.1 GCA_025353525.1 Schlesneria sp.
GTCCGGACGCTAAACAACGAAATCGCACCGCCGACAAACAGCAGAATCGAAGTGAGTCGCGCGCTCATCGGGTGGCTCCGGATCTTTTGGGACGGTTTCTCTTGATTCTACTTTGCGACGGTCCCCGACGCGACAGTTCCACGTGGTTCGAGCCCAGTAGAAGTTTTTTCCGGATTTCAAAAGTTTTTTGTACGGAACAAGACCCGCTTTGCCACTATTTGGCGTCTGGCAAGAAAAGAAGCAATGTTCGTTGAAAAAGGAGGACTGGCTCCAGGAAGGCCTGTAGCCTGTCCCCCTTTTTCAGCCCACAGTTCCTGAGATCGAGGGTTCAATCATGATGCGACTGACGCTGCGGACGTTATTGGCTTATCTGGATGATGTCCTGTCTCCGGACGACACCAAAAACATTGGCGAGAAAATCCAGGAGAGTCCGATGGCTCAACTTTTGGTCAGCCGGATTCGCGAGGTGATGCGACGCCGACGCCTGGCGGCTCCCGATGTCTTCGGTCCCGAAATGGGAATCGACCCCAACATCATTTCACAGTATCTGGACAACTCCCTGTCAGCTGATCGCTATGCCGACGTGGAACGGGTTCTCCTGGCGTCTGACGAAATGCTCGCCGAGGCCGCAGCGTGTCACCAGATCCTGACCGTTGTACTCGCCGACCCGACCGAAGTTCCAGCCACCAGCCGCGAACGACTTTACGCGCTGGGACCCGTCGATTTGTCATCGCAGCTTTCCGGGGCCGGAGAGACATCGAACGCATCGGCGACCCGAACACCGAGATCGATAGCAACCCGAAACGGATCGACTGCGACGGCGGGAAAGTCGACCGGCAAATTGCAAGGGAATGACGAGTCGATGACGACGGTCCCCGACTATCTGAAGCCCGCTCCCTGGTCGACTCGGGTTCTCCCCTCTGCGATCGTGGCACTTTTGATTCTTGCATGCGCGTTTCTGTTGGCTCCCGATTTCGTTTCGGGACTCAAGCAAGCCAACCAGGAAATGAAACGCAAGGAAACCAGGAACAAAGATATCACTTCTGACACGACGGAGGATGATGTTCGAGTCGCGGACGGGAATCGTCGTGCGAACCAAATCGACGGGCCACCAATCGGTCCTGATCGCGGGACGCAACGACTGGCCGACAATCGCGAACGCGCCTCACTTCCCGATGGAATTGATCCGCTGCCGCCTCTGGATGACTCCGACGAATCACCGGTGCCGGCTCCGGTGGCTGCGACGAAAACCGACCCCGCCGAACATCCGGCGGATGCCCGAGCTGCGGTTGAACCCTCGCCAATTGTTCCCCGAATCGAACGTCCACAGAATGGCAATCCGGTTCCCAGACCTCCGGAAAAGGTGGCTGACATCCCCACCGGGTACACGTCCAATGAGGGGATCCTCATCAGATATGATGACGCTCAGCAACATTGGTTTATGGTTCCGCGACGTTCGGCGATCAATTCCGGAGAAACGATTGCCAACATCGAACCGTTCGAAAGCAATCTCGATATTGATGGCGGAAACATAAAACTGACATTAATCGGCGAAACCGTTGTCAAAGTGTTGAATCCAGGTGAGGCTGGGAACGCCGGCCTGGAAATTAAAAAAGGTCGGTTGATCATTCAAAACAATCGTTCCGGTAACGAGGAGCCTGTCCGAATCGGGATCGCCATTGGCGATGATCTTTGGCAACTCGATCTGATGACCAGTGACACGGTATGTGGATTCGATATCACTTCGCGAACGGCGACGCAGTTTCAGAAGTTGCAAGACTACCACTGGTATCAAGCCACGCTGTACGTGATCTCGGGCACAGCAACTTGGACCAACCAGGCCAAACAAGTGCAGGAAATCAGCGATCATCTGGAACTGAATATCATTCCTGAAAAGGACGCGCTGGTCCGATCCAGTCCGATTTCGTTTCCGTCGATTCCCGAATGGTGTGACAGCGGTAAACGAAAAATTGCGTCGGCAAGAAAACAGCAGTACAATGTCCAGTTCGAAAAGGCGTTCGAGCTCAACTTGCCCGTTGAAGAGTCAATGCTTGTGCTGGTGAAATCGTCGAAGCGACCACGCATTGCCGAACTCGCCGCTGAAGGTTTGTCGGCGATCGACAACTATGCCGGACTGGTTCAGACGCTGGCGGAATGTCCACATGAAGAGGCTCGATTCGCTGCTCGCGATGGTTTGAGGCAATGGCTTCCATTGCACCCTGATCGCGGCCCGAAACTGATGGCCGAACTCGAGTCGCACTATCCACCCGCGGATGCCGATGCCCTCTATCAAATGCTGTGGGGGTTCACGCGGGATGATGTGACAAACACAACCGCGACGCCGGTCAGGTTCCTGACGTGGATGCGCAGTTCTCGAATCGAGATTCGGGAACTG
>JANXOO010000395.1 GCA_025353525.1 Schlesneria sp.
ATTCTGGTTTCTTCAATGTCGCTTTTTGCGATCGTCAGACTGTCGGTCAAAGTACGGATCGTGACCGATGTTTCTGATTCTTTTTCGATGAGGCCTGCAATGACGCGGCCTCCCTTGGTCTCGATCACTCGTGCCTGATAATCGCGTCCGATCACGGCGTTCGGATCAAGAATGTTTTCGACAAGGTACTCGACCCCCTTGGCTCCCGAACCCGTCAACCGGGGGGCGAGTGCGACTGACTGCGTGTTCGACAAATGGCACTGGGCACACAGCTTTTTGAAGTGCGCGGCACCCGCATCCTCGCTATACGCCCACAGCGGAGCAGTCTTGTAGGCGACCGTCAGTTTGGCGATGCCGGTTTTGACGTCAGCCGATGATTGTCCAAGTTGCCCCCATTCCTTTTCGAGCCGGTTCTTCAGAGTCACATCGCCAAGACTGGCCATTTGACGCGCATAGAACGCAGTCAACAAAGACTTGGGTAATGTTCCGTCGGCAACTCGATCCAGGAGCAGGTTTGCCCACGTGACTCGACTGCAAAGTGCCTCCATCGCTACCGAATATTCTGCCTCTTGCATTGAGGGCAATCGGGCCAACAATTCATTGGCCACTTCAGGCGTGTTGAAACGTGCCACCAGCGGGATCACCTGTGCCACCGCGTCCTGATTGGAAAGAAGCTTCAAATAGAGCGGAAGAATTTCAGGCGACGAATCGCTCGACAGCATTCGCAACGACTTCAGAAGCGCGTCCCGGTTCAACTGTCCTCCAGAAACTCGCTGCCGGATTTTGCGAAACGCGGTCTCGTCTCCGAACGCCACGCCGATCGCTTCGGCGGAATCGGCAACCTGGTGATCGTCCGACGTATAGAGCGATGCCGACAGTTTTTTCCATGACGGGGGCGATTCCAGATTGCGAGCATCACGAACGGCAAACCGCAAAGTTTCCATCAGTTTCAACCGCGCCGCGCCGTCTCGTCCAGACAGCGTCGTCAGCAGTTTTTCCCGAGCAACAACGGAGTTTGCCGCTGCATACCATTCGATGTAGTCAGAAATCGCGGGAAGGCGAGATGTCTCTGCCAATCGAAACGCCCGATCGACATCGCTGAAGATCTTTCCCGCCAATCCGTGCCACAACAGCAGCGGCAAATCCCGATCTGTTGCGCTGTCAGGTCGACTGCAAATCGCTTCGGCAATTTGCCAGCCAGTCTCACCGGTTCGCCCGACTGCCGAGGCGAGATACCTGCGAACGAAGAGGGAATTGTCCGACGTGGCCATCGAGACCAGCTTGCCTGCCAGGTCAAAATCGCCGACACGAAGACTGTCGTTCGCTGGCGCCGCGATTGGTTGGCTGGCCGACTCGACACCCAATTGAACGCCCCAGGCACGAACGTATTCGCTGGGATGATTCAATGACATTCTGATGATTGCAGGACTAAGCCGGTTAATGCCGTGCAGCGTCCAAAGGGCTCGCAACCGGTTCACCGGTGCATCGTCGTTCATCGCGGACTGTTCGAGCTTCGCAACGGCTGATCGGGCGATCTCGCGCCGCGTGGCTCGGCCACTCAGTTCCAGTCGTGCGGTACGTACGCGCCATTCGTTGGCATGACGATGGGCGTCGACGAGTTCGTCGTCGGTCGCCACTGTGAAATCAACCTTTGCAGGTTTCCATGTGGCATCGTACTTCATGCGGTACATGCGCCCGTTTCCTCGATCCCATTGTTCCGAGTTCGGACTGTGACAGTGTCGAGGGTCGTACCAGTCGCTGATATAGACGGCACCATCGGGTCCATACTGCAGGTCGACACCGATGTATTGTTGATCACTGCAAAAGAACATGTCGAACCCTGCGTGAATCGTGTCATAGCCTCCTGCCTCACGTCGATTGATCTGCTGATTCATCTGATGGCCGTGGAGGTTGTGGGTAAACAGCCGGTTTCGAAATTCTGACGGCCAGTTGTCTCCAAGATAAATCATCGTGCCGACATGCGAATGACCTCCGTAAACGTCGTTCGAGCCGGTTTTTCCGGAACCCCCTTCGCCGTGGCCGTAACGAGCTGATGCCAGCAGGTAATTCGTCATCCAGGGTCGACCCGGAATCGATTGTGCCGAGATAAACGGTGCGTAGCCGGAGTTCACCTGATTCCAGTAATGCCCTCCCTGCATCACGTGAGTCGTATCGCCGCGTCCCCAGTAACTGCGGCATCCCGTCATGAACAACTGGCCGACCTCATCGTAGTCCAGACCCCACTGATTGCTGCCGCCGTGAGCGAAGACTTCGAATCGTCGCTTCGTCGGATGATACCGCCAGACCCCGGCGCTCAGCGATGTCCGCAATTCATCGGGCGTTCCCGGCTGACCAATTTTTGATGAGTTAAAGACGCCCTGATTGCCGTACAGCCAGCCATCCGGCCCCCACAGGAAACTGTTCATTGTTTCGTGAGTGTCCGCGAACCCGAATCCATCCAGCAGCACTTGCGGATCAGAGTCAGGTTTGTCGTCGCCATCACGATCGGGAATAAACAGCAATTGCGGAGCCGCACCAACCCAGACACCGCCATGACCGACTTCCAGTCCGCTGACGAGGTTCAATCCTTCGATAAATACGGTGACGGTTTCAAACGACCCGTTGTGATCGTTGTCCGAAAAGATCAGGATCCGGTCAAGTCCCTCGCCAGCGGGTCTTTTTTGAGGATACGAATGACCTTCGACAACCCACATGCGTCCCCTGGCGTCGAAGGTGAATGCCATTGGCTGATGCAGTCGAGGTTCGGCGGCGATCACGTCGACCGAATATCCTTCGGGGACGAACATTTTTGACGCCGTGTCACCGCCAGGCTGATTGGACAGTTCTTTTCGAACGACGTTAGGTACAAGATGATTCAGTAACGGCCCGAAGGTCGTTCGCCATTCGGTCGGATTTTCGATGGTCACCGGTGGTTCATCATGGAATCTGAAGTCGTCGAAATTCAGATGTCCCCAAGCGCCGGAATTCTCGTCCACAAGCCGTATGGCAATCGATTCTCCCTGTAACTTCCGCAGATCGATCGCCACTCGACGCATTTGTTCCCGATTGCGACCTGCGGCCGTCGCGATGACTGATAACTCTTTGCCATCATCGGATTTCTGAATCACGTCGACACGGGTCGCAGGAGAATCGCCGCCCGCGATCAAAAAGCTGCCATACGGATGCGTTACGTTAAAATGGTTCGAAGTCAGGGTGCCGGTCGCTTTGTCCTGCGCGAATTCGAATCCCGCGACGAAAAAATCGCCGACTTTATTACTGACTTGACCGGGCCAGCGCTGCGAAATCCCGTCGACATTGACCGGTTGCTTTGTGAATGCATCGCCAGTGGCTGTCCAGTCGCTCAGGTCGCCGGTTTCAAACCCGAGATTGAGTTCCTTGCCGTTAGTTCCTTTGGGGACGACACCGATATTCGTCGTCTCGGTCTGAGGCTGCGACTGAATTCGAAACGGACGAAGCCGGTTGTCATCAGGCCCCAAATGTTCGAGTATGACGTTTCGCCAGGCGACGCGCGTTTCGGGGCCGCTATGAAGTTGAAACGCCAAAGATCCCTTCAGATCCCGTTCGCCTGTTTGCCGGTCGCGCAGTTCACTGAAGAGTGTTCCGTTGATGTAAACGGACATCCGTTCGCCGAGCGCCACGATCCGATAGTCATTCCAGTCGTTCTCACGAAACAGCACGGCATACTGGTTTGCAGGAGCGAATGTTTCAACCTTTCGAGTTCCGTCGGCGGAGATATCAACGCGACTTCCCCGTTCGACGAGCAGGGCACGACCATGTTCGTCGTAGATCCGGCCGAGCCACGTTGCTCCCATATCCATGTCAGCCTGATACCCTGACACATGATCGACATGATCGACCTGGCACCGAAACTGAATTCCCGAGTTCGCAGCGGGCAGTCCGCCGAGTTTGAATTGAAGCGTCAGATCAAAATCGGCGAGTTCGCCACCCCGCCACACCAGCCACGTGTTTTTGTCGAGCGACTGTCCCTTTGGAATTTCACCCACGATCGCGCCCGCTTCGACGCGCCAGTATTTTGTGTCACCTTCCCACCCCTTCAGGGTTGAACCATCAAAAAGCGAAAACGGCTTTCCGATCTCGTGTCCGTGAGTCATCAACGGGGCGAGGGTTATCAGACAAACCAGTGCAATCGTGTTGCAGGATGTTTCGGTGCGAACGAAAGAGAATTTTGCCAGGGAAAAATGTTTCATGGATCGGTATCTCGTTGGTGTTATTGTTCGTTCGATCCGAAAGCTGATCGGGTGGATTTCGAAATTGTTGGTTATTCGCTGGCTGGAATCAATTATTGCGTCCGTTGGCTCCTCTCCGACGCCGCGTCGGTGGAAGCACGACTGTCAAGCGAACCTGCGACAGCGACATC
>JANXOO010000430.1 GCA_025353525.1 Schlesneria sp.
CGGTAGCCAAAAAGCCGGTAGCCAAAAAGCCGGTAGCCAAAAATCCGGTAGCAATAACGCCGGTGGCAATAAAAACAGAAGCGGTGAACCGGGCGATCACAATCCGGCCTCGCGTCGTGCGTTCGATGCTGATCCGTCGAACGAAAGTGCGAACGGATCGCCACTTCCCGCCAGTCCACCCGTTTCTGTATTTCGTCCCGATGATCGACGATCCAGACACAATGACACGCGATTGGCAGAGGCGGGAATTCGGCTTTTTGAATCCCGACGAATCAAGCTCTATACCGACATCGCGCCAGATGTGGCAAAACCACTTCCCGGCATGATCGATGAGTTGTACCTGGCGTGGGAAGAATATTTCGGACCGCTCCCTCCCGATCGGGCGGGGACTGATTATCAGGTCTCAGGTTACCTGATGAGGGATCTTGCACTGTTTCGCGAGTTTGGACTGGTGCCGGAAGAGATCACGTTTGAACATGGCTGCCAGCGCGCCAACGAATTCTGGATGCGAGAACAGGAGTTCGACTACTTTCGCGAGCATTTGTTGATTCACGAAGCAACACATTGCTTTATGACCGCGATGCCCCAGGTGACTGCTCCAAACTGGTATCTGGAAGGGATGGCCGAATACTTCGGGACACACCGGATTGGAGAGGACAAATCGACTTCGTTCCAGGTAATGCCGACTTCGCCTGACGAATTTGCAGGGTTCGGTCGCATTTCTATCATTCGGAAAGATTATGCGGCCAACCGGGCATTAGCGATCCCTGCCATTCTTGAGCTACGCGTCGCCGAATTCACAACACCTGTCCCCTATGCATGGTCATGGGCGCTGTGCGCTTTTCTCGATGGTACGCCTCGCTATCGCGACCGGTTCAGGGAATTAGGTGCGATGACGCAAGGAAATCAGTTTCCCGTTGCGTTTGCCGAACGATTTGATCGCGACCGACGTGAATTGGCTACGGAGTGGACGCTTTTCGTAATCAATTTGCAATATGGCTACGATATCCCGCGAGCGGCGATCGATTTCAAACCGGGAACGGACTTGAACGACGAACGCCCGGAGCAAACCCTCGACATCGTCGCCAACCGGGGTTGGCAATCGACTGGCGTGACTCTTGGAGCAGGTCAAACCTGCGACATTTCGGCGACAGGCCAATTTACTCTCGCTGATGAGCCAAAACCGTGGGTGAGTGAACCTGACGGGATCACTTTCCGTTATTTCGACGGCTGGCCGCTGGGAAAACTCGTGGGTTGCATGCGGTCAGAAGAAGGACCAGCCGGGGGGACCGACGATCCGATGCTCGGAATCATCGACATTGGAAACAAGCGTTCGTTTGTCGCCCCCGTCACCGGAACACTCTATCTGAGGCTCAACGATGCGTGGAACTCGCTTCACGATAATCGCGGTTCTGCAAATGTGACGATCCGCCGACATCTCAAGATTAACGAATGATGAACCGGGATATCTCTGATCGAACATTCGGAGTGATTTTGTTGTGATTCTGCACTCGATGCAGTGTCATTGACCTGACGGTGATGGTAGGATTCCCGGAAATCCCTTTGCGGATGATGTCCGCGACTCGCCTGAACGACGAGGTTCCCGTTGCTCAGCCGATCGCGAAGGGCGCATTTCGCGGTTCGTTATGGCTTTCGTCATCACGACGGCCGACAAAAACCTCACTGTTAAAACTCACCGAATATCGCTTCTTTTCCTTCGTCAGGTTCCAAGATGCTGTGGGAGCAACGAGTCCGTTATGCCGCGTTAACCGATATCGGTTTTCGGCGACAGAACAACCAGGATTCGTGTGCCGTCGCACTTTGCCCTGCCGAAGATGCCTGGCAAGAGGGCGGACACCTGTTCGTTGTTGCTGACGGGATGGGTGGTCACGCAGTCGGCGAATTAGCGAGCAAGATTGCGACCGACACCATTCCCCATATGTTTTACAAGCTGAAGGATCGAACTCCGACTGAAGCGTTGCGAATCGCGATCGAAGAGGCGAACGAGGCGATCAACGAGAGGGGATCTCAGAATATCGACTTTATGCGCATGGGAACGACGTGCTCGACCTTGTTGCTGTGTGCACAAGGGGCGGTCATCGGTCATGTCGGTGACAGTCGTGTCTACAGAATTCGCAATAACCAGATCGATCAACTGACTTCGGACCACAGTCTCGTCTGGGAGATGATTCAGTCGCGCAAAGTCGATCCTCGCGAAGCCGAGCGGATGTGTCCCAGAAACGTTATTACACGTTCGCTGGGGCCCGAGCCGATCGTCAATGTCGATATCGAAGGGCCGCTTCCTGTCCTTCCGGGCGACATCTTTCTGCTCTGTTCAGACGGATTGTGCGGCCTGCTGACCGACTCCGAAATCGGAATGATTGCCGGAAGCCTTCCGCCAAACGAAGCGAGCCGCCTGCTGGTCAACATGGCCAACCTGCGTGGCGGTCCGGATAATATCACCGTCATCATCGTTCAGACGGGCGACCTGCCTGAAGGGGTCGATGTTGTTTATGAACTGCCACCTGCCCCATCCCGGTTCGAGGGTTTGAGCTGGGCGGGATTTGGATTGATGAGTTTTTTCGCATCGCTCTTTTTGCTCGGCCTTTATTTTTTTGAACTCGATAAAGAACGACGGTTGCAAGGTGCCGGATTTATTCTTGTATCAGTCGTTTGCGGAATCGGCTTTTGGGCGTGGCACCGCAGCCGCAATGCGCCGAAAGTTCTTCACCGCGATCCGCGTTCGACTGTCGTGTGGCGCCCCTACCGCGTCGCCGCAGCTCGAATTACCGACGAATTCATTGACCAACTCGCCCGAACAGAAGCCGATCTCCAGCGAGCTGCGATCGAAGATCATTGGCCGCTGGACTGGAAGAACTACGAAGAAGCATACGAAAACACGCGAAGCGCCGTCGAGAAGCGGTTATTCGGTCGTGCATTGCTGGAATACGGAAGGCTTTTCGATCT
>JANXOO010000439.1 GCA_025353525.1 Schlesneria sp.
CCGTTCGGAGGGATAGAATGGCAACAGCAGGCTGCAAACCAACTCGGCCTTGAAACCTCAATGCGGCCAAGAGGTCGCCCTCGGCTAGAAAAGTAGAATGTCCCCTTTAAATTTCCCCGGCGAAGCAACTCACGGCAGTGCGACGGAAACGCGGACTGGTTTCCATTATTTCCTCGGGGGGATACAATGCCGGGTTGTCACGGCTTCTTCGACTTGGAAATGGACGTCGTGGTGGCGAACGCACGATCAGGTACGGAAGCAGACCTCATGGACTCCGAAAAAGGGATCAATCAGTCGGCTACTCGCGAGCCCCCCGACGGGGCGCGTCCCACATCCATCGTCGGGGTCGGCGCGTCGGCGGGAGGGCTGGAGGCGTTCACGCAATTGCTTCACCATTTACCGGCCGATACGGGCATGGCGTTCGTGTTGGTGCAGCACCTCGACCCGGCACATGAAAGCGAATTGACGCGGATCCTGGCCAGGGCCACGTCAATGCCCACCCAAGAGGTCACTGATAATCTGCGGGTTGAGCCGAACCATGTCTATGTCATTCCTCCCAACGTGAATATGACCATCGAGGGGGGCGAGTTGAAACTTCTGCCTCGACCAGCCGGTCGCGCACCCCATCGTTCTGTGGATTTCTTTTTGGAATCGCTGGCGCAGGACCGGGGCGAACGGGCCATCGGCGTGATCCTCTCGGGCACTGCCACCGACGGGACATTGGGGCTGGAGGCCATCAAGGCGGAGGGTGGGATTACCTTTGCGCAGGACGAATCGGCCAAACATGATTCGATGCCGCGCAGCGCCGTTGCCGCAGGCTGCGTCGACTTTGTGCTTTCGCCCGAGAATATCGCCAATGAGCTGGCGCAAATTGCCAGACATCCTTACCTCGCAACTCCGGAGGGCTTCATCGCGTCCGAGCCGGAGAATGAGGATGCAGCAGCGCCACAGGCTCCGCACCCGTCTGGCGAAGACGAACGAAGCTCGGCCACAGCGCATGAAAACGACGCCACGCCGCTGCCTTCTGGCGGGCACGGTGCGCCGCCCATCGGAGCACAACAGGCGCGCGTCGAAGCAAAATCTGGCCCCGCACGCCCGGAAGATAGCGGCTTCAAGAAAACGCTGCTGCTCTTGCACGATCACTCCGGCGTCGATTTTTCCCTGTACAAGTCCAACACCATCCAGCGGCGCATTGCGCGGCGCGTGATTTTGAACAAGCTGAGTTCGGTCGACGAATATGCCGGGTTTCTCAAGAACAACGCCAAGGAACTGGATACGCTGTACTCCGATGTGCTCATCAGCGTGACCAGTTTTTTCCGTAACCCGGACTCGTTCGAGGTGCTCAAGCACAAGATCTTTCCCAAGCTCTTCCAGAAGCGAAAGGACGACATACCGGTCCGCGTCTGGGTGCTTGGATGCTCGACTGGGCAGGAAGCGTATTCCATAGCCATGTCGTTTGCGGAGTTTTGCGATGGCATTTCGGGCTCGCCCAAGCTTCAGGTTTTCGCCACGGACCTGAATAACACGCTCTTGGACAAAGCCCGCCACGGACTCTACGCCAAAACGTTGGCGGTGGACATCTCGCCAGAACGGCTCAGGCGGTTCTTCGTCGAAGAGAACGGCGGCTACCGCATCAGCAAGTCGCTTCGCGATCAGATCGTTTTCGCACGGCAGAATGTCATCAGCGACCCACCCTTCTCACGGATGGAACTGATCAGCTGTCGCAACGTCATGATTTACCTGGAACCGCGTTTGCAGGAAAAGATGATCCCCACCTTCCACTATGCTCTCAAGCCGAGTGGTTTCCTGTTCCTGGGTGCCAGCGAATCGGTCGGCCAGTTCACCGATCTGTTTGAAGTTGTCGACAAAAAGCACAAGATCTTCGCCAAAAAGCCGGCCTCGGCAACCGCGTGGCATCCGGCCGTTTCCTTCGATAAAACGCTGTTCCAATCGCTGGGCCGGCGCTCGCCGCTTCTGTTGGGGACAGAGCAAGATGAGGGGTTGCGCACCGAATTGAACGCACAACGTGAAGCCGACCGGTTTTCAGTCCAGCAATATGCTCCCCCCGGCGTGTTAATCAACGACGAACTCCAGATACTTCAGTTTCGCGGACCCACGGGTGCGTTTTTT
>JANXOO010000501.1 GCA_025353525.1 Schlesneria sp.
CAGCAGTCGTACCGCTGCGCTTCCGTTTCGCGATCACGATGGGCCTGTTTCGCGAGCTTCTTTGCGGGCCCCTTCGCTTCCTTGATCAGGCTTTTTTCGCCTTTTCTCGCGTGAGCTTCCGTTTCGCTGACAATCTGCTTCCGGTTCGCACAGGTTTGGCACTCGCACTGCGTATCCATATTGCAGCAACCGCGAGTCAACATATTCCGAAGCGCCATCACCGCTTCGTACCGGACTTCTTCAGAAGGATCTTCTTCCATCGTCGCGATGAGCGCCTTCTGCGCATCAGGATAGGCCACGCAGTCGACCGTGCCCAGATATTGAACGGCTTTGACACGGTTGGGAACGTCGAGCTGAGCAGCGCGAATCCCCGCTGCCAATCCTTTCAGTGAGCCAGGTGGCGCCGCAGCAAACGGCGGCTTCAGCAGTGGGTCAGTCAACTTGATTTTCTTGGCCAAGGCGACTGGATGAGCTGTAATCCAATCGAAAAATGTTGGCTTGATGTCCGGGCTGGTGAACGGAGGGGCGGGTGGTGGGCCCTGTGCATAACCCAGGTCGCAGACAAAGACCAATGATGCGAGCGATACTCCCAGTGTCCGGATAACGGCTTTCGATCGGAAAGAATTGTGCGTCATGGTGACTTTCCAGCGGCTACGAAAATGGGAGAAATCGTCAACGTGTTCTTCGGATCAAAAATGGCCACTCGAACGTTTTTTTATTTTTTGCCTGTTTATCTTTCCTAACCGGTCGTTTGCCAAAAGTGCCTGTTCTGAAAACCTGATTTATGGTTCGCGTAAAACTTGCCGACTCTTCCGGTTCCGAAGGACCGGGAATTGGGGCAAGAAGCACAATTTGAAGAATTCGTTGTTTGGCGGAAAAGATTTAGCAACATTCCCGTCAATTCTGCGAGAATGAACTGTCAGCTCTGGAATTGCCGTTAGATTCAGCGACGATTGAACTCGTTGACACATTGATTTGGCATCGCACATACTGGCAGTCCGGCGATGCACTATAAGGAACAGACGAGTGTTTCGAACAACGCTTTATTTGACCGTAGCCTTTCAATTGATCGCGATCGGAAGCCGTTCTTCGGCTGCGGACGAGTCTGTGCTTCCGCCCGGAGATACATCACCACTTCTTCGGCTGGAAACGAATGGGCCTCGCAGTTATGTGAGCGGACTGGCTTTCAGTCCTGATGGAACACATCTGTATGCGACAGGCTGGGACAAAGCGGTTCAGGTGTGGAATCTTCGAGCCGATTCGCAGTTTGAATACAGTTCGGGCGCAACGCTTCGAGTGCCGACCGGGGCTGGTCCTTACGGCGAATTGAACGCGCTGGCAATCTCGCCGAACGGAAAATGGGTCGCGGCTGCGGGTCAGGGTCCGGCACGCGAAGTGACAGGAGAACGATCGCTCGGCTGGATCATTCCAGCCGGGCATTTCAGCCAGTCGTCGCGACTGGATAACGGAATGATCTACGTCTTCAACACGGTGAC
>JANXOO010000589.1 GCA_025353525.1 Schlesneria sp.
AATGTCGAATGCAGATCAATCGGTTCCCAAACCCGGCCTTTCGGGACTGAGTGAGAACTTTTCGGCAGATATCAAATCGGGCTTTCTTGTCTTTCTGATCGCGATGCCGCTTTGCCTTGGGATCGCCAACGCGAGTGGCTATCCACCGATTGCAGGAATCTTTACCGCAATTTTCGGTGGGCTGATCGTCCCGTGGATCAGCAATTCTGAACTCACGATCAAAGGCCCGGCGGCCGGCATGATTGTCATCGTGCTCGGTTGTGTTGACGGCTTTGGTTATACCAATAAAAGCGATCTCGTTGCCGATGCGCAGGCGTACCGAATGGCTCTCGCCGTAGGTGTTGTCGCCGGTTGCATCCAGATCGGTCTCGCAATTCTGCGATCGGGAATCCTCAGTGAATTCTTTCCGACTGCGGCCGTACATGGCTTGCTGGCATCGATCGGTGTCATGATTGCCACCAAGCAATTTCACGCAATGATCGGTGACCCGACCAAAGAGAAAGAACCTCTGAAAGTGATCGAGGCGATCCCGCATGCCATTCAGAACATGAAATCTGAAATCGCGTCGATCGGACTGGTCTGCCTTGGGATCATGATCACCTGGGCCTTGATGCCCAAGAAGCTGGCGATCCTCAAAAGGATTCCCCCTCAATTGATCGTCGTGATCGTCGGGGTGATTCTCGGAATGGTGCTTAAACTTCCCGCCGACAAGAGAATCAATGTCCCGAGCGACATTACACAGGGGATTGCGTTCCCGGATTTTGCAGGAGCGTTCGCCGGTCCGCATTTGGGGCATGCGATTCAGTTTGTCATTATGTTTTCGCTGATTGGTACGCTCGAATCACTGCTCAGCGCGAAGGCGGTCGATTTGCTCGATCCACACCGCCGGAAGTCTGATTACAACCGCGATTTGCTGGGCGTCGGAATCGCGAATACGCTGGTTTCATTCGTCGGCGGTCTGCCCATGATTTCTGAAATCGTGCGAAGCAAGGCGAACATCGACAATGGCGCCCGCAGCCGGTTCGCGAACATGTTTCACGGTCTCTTCCTGTTGATTTTCGTAGCGCTGCTTCCTGGCCTGATCACCATGATTCCAACGGCGGCGTTAGCGGCCATGCTGGTCTTTACAGGGTACCGACTGGCATCACCAAACGAATTTATCCACATGTACAAGGTGGGTCGCGAGCAATTGGTCATTTTCTGTGCCACGATCGTGGGTGTCCTGGCAACTGACCTGCTGATCGGCGTCGGAATTGGTGTTGCCGTCAAAGCCGTCTTCCATGTGTGGAATGGTGCCCCGATCGGATCGCTCTTTTCTCCCAACGTGGAGATTACTGAACCAGACAGCACAACGACGTTGATTCGAGTCAGGAATTCGGCTGTATTCAGCACCTGGATCGCTCTTCGACGGAAACTGCTGGCCGTCGATACGAATCGGACGGTCATTTTGGACCTGTCAGATACGCGACTGGTCGATCACACCGTAATGGAAAAGCTGCACGAACTCGAGATCGACTTTCAGCAAAAACAGCGCAAGCTGATGATCCAGGGACTCGATTCCCACCGAGGCCTGTCCGACCATCCACTCGCATCTCGCGTACGGACGGCATAATTGCCATTGGTCGTCAATCCGGTGTCGGCACAATAAAACCAAATCGGTTCCATGCCGCTGGAGGCGGGGCGTTCAGGCGAATCCTGTCGTAGCGGACGGGATGTTTCAGGACCAGTTGCCATGCATGTAGTGCGATTGCACTCGTTCGGAGATCGCCTGCTCCGGAAGCTTTGCCTGTTCCTGTCGCACCGTATTGGGAATCGCCTTCGATGTACCAGCCTCGGGAGGCGAACTGTACGCGAATCTGGTGCATGCGTCCGGTATGTAATTCGATTTTCAGCAGCGCCCGACCGTCCCTGACCGCGATGACTTCATATTCAAGGACCGCTTGCTTCGCACCTTCGGTCTCTTCAGTGACGACCGTCACATGTGCCGACGCGGCATCTTTCAACAGCCAGTCGACCAGAGACCCCTCACTGGTCGCCGGCACCGATTCAGTCACTGCAAGATACGTCTTGCGAATCGTACGCTCGCGAAACTGTTCGGCCAATCGAGCCGCCGCTTTTGAATTTTTTGCAAAGATGACGACGCCGGAAACGGGTCGGTCAAGGCGATGGGGCACCCCAAGATAAACATTGCCCGGCTTGGCCAGTTTTTGCTTCAGATACGATTTGATCTGACCTTCGAGCGTCGGCAGCGCATCAGGGACGCCCTGCGTCAACAAACCTGCCGGCTTGTTCAATGCGATCAACGGCCCGTCTTCCAGCAAAATGTCGAGCGGCCATTGCTGCGCCTGCGAAGTCGTTTCGATCGTTGATGTCAGATCTGCGTCCATCGCTACATCTTACCAAAATCGAACTGCCTCGCGAGTCGGCGAGATTTCTGACTGAAATCTTGAATCCGGCAGGCAGATTGAGCGATGACCGGCAGCAGTTACCGGTACCAATCGCGCCAATCGTCTCACAAACGGGATTGCGCTATGAATCTTGAGTCTGATCGAATTGAGGCACATAGAAGCCGGAATTCGACGAGTGGGACCTGTCAAAGGTTCCCTGTTTTCCACTTCGTTTGACTGGGCAATCTGTTCGTCGGGTCAGATTGCGGTTTCAAGCGGTTCAGTCCTGACCGTCGATGCTGAACCGTACGGGAGACGAGGGATCGTCTTCGAGAGTAGCGAGGGATTGTGGCACACGCATCGATTCACACCTATTGTCCGACCCCATCGCTCACGAGTAGACCATCCATGACACAACGCTGTTCCTCATACCAACTGTGGAGTGCTTTGTTCCTGTTCGTGGGAACAAACGTACTGAGCGCGTCCGAGCGAGTCACTCCGGAAGTCCTGGCGGCCCGTCGCACCCTCCCTTCCGTTGGGAATATCCATACCGAAAAAGCCGCCAGTCCCACCAATAGCGTCTTCGCATCAGAGAAGTCACGCAAAATCAACGGGATGGGGACGGGGATTGTCATCGACGAACGTGGATATATGGTTACCAATTACCATGTGATTGCGGACGTCGACACGATCAAGGTCGAGTTTGAAGACGAAAACCAGATCAAATCCAGCTTTCTGGCTCGAAAAGTCCGATTTGATCGCGAACACGATCTCGCCATTATCAAGGTCGACGCTGTCGGAACCGGGACGTTCAAAGTGATGCCATCAGGAACGTCATCGGACCTGATGCTGTGCGAAAAGGTGATTGCGATTGGTAACGCTTACGGATACGTCGGCACGTGTACATTGGGATACATCAGTGCTCTCGGTCGCGATGTGGAAGCCAACGAAACGGTTTCGTACAAGAATCTGATTCAGACCGACGCAGCGATTAACCCTGGCAACAGTGGCGGACCGCTGATCAATATGGATGGTGAAGTGATCGGCATCAACGTGGCGATCCGGGCCAACGCCCAGAAGATCGGATTCGCGATTCCGATCGACGATGCCCGACGGGCGATCAAGACCATGATGAGTGTCGAGCATCTCGACCAGACATTCCACGGACTGATTACCCGGGACACGATCACCAAAGATTCGCGTTCCGGCACGACAACCAAAATGCTGACGGTAGAAGGTACTCAGCCTGACAGCCCGGCGGCGGCAGCAGGCCTTCGTTCGGGAGACATCATTCTTCGAGCCGGTCCTGTAGATGTGGTTGACGGTGTCGATCTCGAACGAGCACTACTGCACCGCGCTGCGGGTGATCGTGTCGAAATCACCGTCAAGCGAAATGACCGAACGGAAAAAATGATTCTCGCAATGGCCTCGTACACCGGCGGCAGGGCGTCGCTGGCAGGCAATGAAGTTCAGGTGACGGCACGAGCAAATGGCGATGATACAGACCGATTCTGGTCACAAATGGGAATGCGACTTGTCACATTGCCCGAGCGAGAAAAGAACCAGTTGGCCACTACGAAATATCGCGGCGGGATGCGAGTTCTTGAAGTGAAGGCCGAAAGCACGTCAGCCGTCAACGGAATCCAGAAGGGCGATATCCTGGTCGGTCTTGGCAGTTGGGAAACGTTGAGTGTCGACAATATCACCTGGATCATGAACCAATATTCGACGCAGGCGACCAGTACCGAACCACAATCGAAAGTCCCCTTTTATGTCGTCAGGTCACAGGGGACATTCAAAGGTGTGTTGCAAATGAATGCTGCACCCCGCACAGCCGGGATTGGCAACTGAGTCGACAAGTCTCGTTTGAATGCGGTCGGTTATCGGGGAGCGGGTGACGAGAGAGTCACCCTTGAACTGACTCTTCAGCCCACTTC